>CAYNIS010000011.1:0-20925 GCA_964397055.1 uncultured Rhodospirillaceae bacterium
CGGTGAGCGCGAGGGTGTAGGCGAGGCCGACCCACGCTGCGCGCGCCGCTGGCGTCTCGAACGCCGGCGCGTTGAAGATGAGAACGAAGGTGAGAGCGCACAGCACCGCGCCGCAGAGCAGAAACGGGCGCCGCCGCCCCCAGGCCGTGCGGGTGCGGTCGGAAATGGCGCCCACAAGCGGGTCGGCGAAAATCACCCAGATCTTCGGCAAGGTGATGGCGAGCCCCGCCGTCACCGCCGGCACGCCCAGAATATTGGTCAGAAAAAACAGCAGCAGCAGCGCCGGCGCGTCGCGAAAAATTTGCACGCCCACCATGCCGAGACCGTAGCCGAAACCGACGGCGTGGCCCGGGCGGCCGCCCCCTGTCGCAATGCTCATACGGGCCGGGCCAGGGCGTGTTTCTTCTTGCCCACGGAGAGCTTGACGACGCCCTCAGCGGTGAGGTCCGACGGGCCCACCAGGCGCTCCGGGTCGCTCACCGCGTCGTCGTTGATCTTCAGCGCGCCCGCTTTCATATGGCGGCGGCCCTCGCCGTTGCTGGCGCACAGTCCCGCTTCCACGAACAGAGGCAGAAGGGCGAGGCCGGCGCGGAACGCCTCGCCGTCCAGGATGCTTGCCAGGACCGCGCGCAGGTCCTCCGCCAGCCGGCCGATCTGCAGGCAGAACCGGCGGCCCTCGCCGGCGGGCAAGGTCGCCGCGAGCGGCTGTGTCGGTTCCTTGTGATTGTGGACGTAGAGCCAGTCGCCCGGGCGCTGGCGGGTCGCGGCATGGGCGTTCAACAGTCGCCTGACGGTGGTCAGACGGCCGACCCCGGGCGGGCCCAGGACGAACACCGAATAGTCGATCCGGTCCATGGCGAGCGCGAAGGCGAGGGCCGCCCGCGCCCGATCCTGGCCGATCGCCGGTTCCGGGTCGGCGATCTCCGCCGTCGTCTCGACCCCGAAGACGGCCGCATCGACGGGCGCGCGCACGGTGGCGACGTCCAGCGGCTGCGGGGCTCTGGCGGGCAGGCGGTCGGCCATCGGCAGCTCCAAAGGCGGGGGCGCGGGCTTGACCCAACGCCGGTACCAGTCCGGCCGCCGGGCCGCAACAGCGGAGGTGGTCGCACAGACCCCTTGCCGTCCCGTCACCGCCGGCGCCAAGGTCGGCGCGCCCGCCCCGCCAACACCATGATGAGGCCCCGCCTTGGCAACCCCGCCGCGCCCCCTTCTGGACCCGCCGGGCGTGCTGGTGCGCGAACTGCGCCTTGCCGTGGTCTGCTATGGCGGTGTGTCGCTGGCGGTCTACATGCACGGCGTCGTCAAGGAGATCGACAAGCTGGTGCGCGCCTCTCACCGGCTGGCGGTCGGCGGGGCCGGCAGGAATCCCTTCGCCAACGAACCGGGGGCGGACACGGAGGCGGTGTACTGGGACCTACTGGTCGCGGTTTCCGAAGCCCTGTCGCCGCCGGGCGAGCCGGTCCGCCTGCGCGTCGTCGTCGACGTCATCGCGGGTGCCTCTGCCGGCGGCATCAACGGGATCCTGCTGGCCAAGGCGCTGACCCAGGGGGCATCCCAGGACCACCTGCGGGCGACCTGGCTCGACAAGGCCAACATCTGGCACCTGATGCTGCGCGGCGGCGGCATCCTGGGCGGCGACCGGTTCACCCGCGACCTGATCGAAGCGCTCGACGTCATGGATCGCCAGCGGGACCGACGCGGCGGCCGGCAACTGCCGCCGGATCATCCGCTCGACCTGTTCGTGACGGTGACCGACCTGGGCGGGCGCCAGGCGAGCCTGCCGATCGCGGACCCGCCGACGGTCGTCGATCTCGACCATCGTCACGTGTTGCGCTTCCGCAGCCGGGCCGAGAACGGCCGGGACGAACTGTCCGCCGCGTTCTCCCCGCTCCTGGCCTTCGCCGCGCGCGGCACGGCGTCCTTTCCGGGTGTCATGGCGCCGGTCTCGATCGCCGACGTCGCCACGGCCTATGCGGAGGATGTCCGCCCCTGGCCCGACGAGGTGCGCGCGGAACAGGTGGCCGCCCTGTTCGCCCCCTATCTGGAGGAGCCGGGGCAGGATCCGGAAGGTCACCATTTCATCGACGGTGGGGTCCTGAACAACAAGCCGTTCGACCTGGCACTGTCGGCGATCGGCCAGAAGCCGGCGGCCGGGGAGGTCGACCGGCGCCTGGTCTACATCGAACCCGAACCCTTGAGCGGGAAGCGGGGCCCCGCCCAGGGCGCGCGCCCGGGGTCGATCGCGACGGCCCTGCGCGCGACCCTGATCATCCCGCTCCACCAGCCGATCATCGACACCATCGAGGAGATTGATCGGCACAACCGCACGGTCGACCTGATCGCCGGCGTCGTGCGCCGCCATCGCCCGGCGGTCATGGAATGGGTCGAGCAGGAAATCGTCGGCGGCAGCATCGACGTCGAAGCACTGTCCCCGATCCGGCTCGAAGGCTGGCGTCGGATCGCCCAGGAACGCGTGCACGCGGTGATCGGGCCGCAGCACCCGATCTATGTGGAGATCAAGCTGCGCCAGGTCGTGCGCTGGTTTGCCGAAGCGATCGCCGATCGGCTCGGCCATCATCGTCGGGGTCGCCGTGCCCGCTTCATCGCCGATGTGCTGTCGGCCTGGGCCGAGCGAGCCGGGCTGATCGGGCCGCCGGATCACGGGCAGGTGGCACCCGACCGGATCAAGTTCCTGAAGGACCTGGACATCCCCTTCCGCCTGCGTCGGCTGCGGTTCCTGATCGCGGAGGTGAACAGTCTCTACGCCCGGACCGAAGGCCAGCCGGCGGTTCCCAGGCGCGCCCTCGACCGGTTGAAGCAGCCGCTCTACGCGCTGGTGACCGAGTACGCGGCACTTGCCCGCGAACAGCGGCACACGCTGATCGGCGGGGCGGTCGACGAGCCGCTCGACCGGGCCTTGAGCTCGCTGTTCGGTCAGGAGGCGATCGACCGGACACCCGATCCGGCGACGTTCCTGAAGGACCACATGAGCGACATCGACGACCTTCGCGAACGCTTCGGCCGGCGCATGATCCAGCGCCGGATCGAGTTGCGCCAGCGCCAGGACGCGCTGATGGCGGCTCTGGGAGAGATCGGCCTCGATGCCGCCGCTCGGCGCGGACTGATGCTCCGATATCTTGGATTTCCGCTGTGGGACGCGTTGATCCTGCCGCTCCAGGAAGCCGCGGGTGTCGAAAGCCTGAGCCGGATCGACGTCATGCGGGTCAGCTCGATTGATGCCAATCGCGGCCTCTCCGCCGGGCCCGGCGCCAAGCTGATGGGCGGCCGACTGGGCCAGTTCGGCGGCTTCTTCCGGCGATCCTGGCGGGAGAACGATTACCTGTGGGGCCGGCTCGACGGAGCTGACCGGATGATCCAGCTGATCCGGGGGCTTGCCGACCCCGATGGCGTTCTGGGCCGGGTGCCGTTCGAGCGCTTCCGACACCGTCTCCTGCGCCGTATCCTGGAGACCGAACGCGGCGAGCTTGCCCGCGTTCGGCGAACGATCGAGACGCTGGAAAGGGAGCTCGACCTCGCGGACTGATCCTTGAACGCCGCCACGCGCCCGACCGGAAGGCCCCTCGTCCTGACACTGTCGTCCCAGACTTCCCGATCCCGGGACCCGCAGCCGAACATGGTCCCGTCACCGGATCAGGCGCGGGGCTTCAGCCTCGCCCTCCGCCCGGGGGACGGGGCGCCGGTCTGGCACCATCTTGCCGCGCACGACCCGGTCACGCACGGCAGGCTCGACGCCGAGTTCGATCTCGACGACCGGGTGGTGGAGGCGCTGACCGCGCCGGAGACGGAACCGCGTGTCGTTGCCATCGGCGACGGCCTCCTGATCATCCTGCGAGGGGTGAACCTGCTGCCGGGCGGCCGGCCGGAGGATATGGTCTCCCTGCGCCTGTGGGTGACGCGGGAAATCGCGGTGTCGGTCGCCTTGCGTCGTTTGATGTCGGTGGAGGCCGCGGCCCGCCTGATCGAGGACGGCGCCGGACCGGACACCGTCGCCGGCCTGCTCGTCGTCCTGGTCGAAGGGCTGATCGACCGGGCCTCCCAGGTCGTCCAGGCGATCGAGGCGGCGACCGAAGCGGTCGAAGTCGCCCTGGTCGACACCGGCACCGGGGACGACGCGGGATCGCTCGATGCCCTCGAACGGCGGACCATCTACCTGCGCCGATTCCTCAGCCCCCAGGCGGCGACGGTGGAACGACTTGCGACCGGTTCGGCCGAATGGATCGGCCCCGACTCCCGCCCGCGTCTGTCGGAAGCGGCGGCCGAGAGCCATCGCCTGGTGCGGGCACTCGCCGCCGTGCGCGAACACCAGGCGGTGTTGAAGGATCGGGTGGCCGCCGCCCACGACCGTGTCATGCAGCGCACGACATTCCTGCTGACGATCGTCGCCGGGGTCTTCCTGCCCCTGAACTTCCTGGCCGCGCTCTTCGGGGCGAATGTCGGCGGCATCCCGCTGTCCGACGACCCGCTCGGCTTTGTCGTGCTGATCGCCGTGTCGGTGGTGCTGGCGGTCGCAGCCGCGGTCGCCATGCGTCTCGGCCGCTGGTTCTGAAGCCCCCCGCGCGCGCATACCTGGATCCCGGCATCGTCGGCACCCGCACCGGCATCCTTAACATCCCCTAAACTATTGGCCGCATACCAGTTACCAGCCGGTAGAACACGGGATGTTTCCGGTTGTGACATGGGGCGGCGATGAGCGAGATCAGGGCCCGCCTGCTCACCGCAGCGGCGGATCTTTTCTGCAGCCAGGGCTATGACGCGACCGGTGTCCAGGAAGTCTGCGACGCGGTCGGCGTGCAAAAGCCCACCTTGTACCACTATTTCGGGTCCAAGCGCGGACTCCTGGAAACCCTGGTGAGCGAGCGCTATGCCCCGCTTCTGGCGGAGCTTCGGGTGGTCGCCGTCTATCGCGGTGACCTTGCCTCTGCCTTGCGCCGGGCGATCGAAACCTATGCCAGCTTCGCCCGATCCGATCCGTCGATCGCCCGTGCGGCGGTCGGCTGGTGGTTCGCACCGCCGGAGAGCGACCCGTTCGCCTTGGCCCAGGCGCTCCACGACGAGCAACTGGGCATCCTGGAACAACTATACCTGGGCGCCGGTGTTTCGAAGCCTGCGGAGAACGCGCGCCTGACCCTCGGCGGGATCACCGCCGGCATCGCCCTTCTCCTGGTCGAACACCCGCAATTGCCGGCAACGCTGGTGCGCCAGCTCGGCGATCGCCTGCTGAACGGGGTCGTGACCGGCGACTGACCGCCGCTGGTACCTATCCGTTCCGACCGTTGCGAAACGCCGGTCGGCAGGCCAGCATGACTCTGCTGTCTGCAAAGGCAGTCGTGAACAGCCGCCTGGGAGTACCCTGTCGCCATGCGCATGCCCGATCCGAACCCCGCGGTCCTGGCCGAGCGTGAGCGGATCGTTGCCGATCTCGCCCGTCTCGTCCACGCGCCGGAAGGCGTCATCGGCGCTCCCTCGGAGCTCGCCGCCTACGAGACCGACGGCTTCACCGCCTACAAGCAACTGCCGCTCGCCGTCGTCCTGCCGGAGACGACGGAGGAGGTCGCGGCCGTCCTCGCCTACTGCCACCAGCACAAGGTGAAGGTGGTCGCACGCGGGGCCGGCACGTCGCTGACCGGCGGGGCGTTGCCGCTCGCCGACGGCATCGTCCTCGGTGTCGGCAAGATGAACCAGGTGCTGGAGGTCGACCTCGACAACCGGGCGGCGGTGGTCCAGGCCGGCGTCACCAACATGTCGATCACCAACACGGTGGCGCCCGAGGGGTTCTTCTACGCACCCGACCCGTCGAGCCAGATCGCCTGCACCATCGCCGGCAACGTGGCGATGAATTCGGGCGGGGCGCACTGCCTGAAATACGGGGTCACCACCAACAACCTGCTGGGTGCCAAGGTCGTCCTGATCGACGGCACGGTGGTGGAGATCGGCGGCAAGCACCTTGATGCCGCCGGCTACGACCTCCTCGGCCTGCTCACCGGGGCGGAGGGCACGCTGGGCGTGGTGACCGAGGTCACGGTGCGCATCCTCGCCGCGCCGGAAGGGGCGAAGCCGGTCCTCTTCGGGTTCGAGACGACGGAGGCCGCCGGGGCCTGTGTCGCCGACATCATCGCATCGGGCATCATTCCGGTGGCGATCGAGTTCATGGACCGTCCGGCGATCCACGCGGCGGAGGCATTCGCCAAAGCGGGATATCCGCTCGACGTCGAAGCGCTCCTGATCATCGAGGTCGAGGGCTCCGACGAGGAGATGGACGACCTCCTGGCCCGGATCGTCGCGCTTGCCGAACCGCATGCGCCGAAGACGGTGCGCCGGGCGGAGACGGAGGCGGAGGCACTGGCCATCTGGAAGGGCCGCAAGTCCGCCTTCGGGGCCGTCGGCCAGATCTCCCCGGACTATTTCTGCATGGACGGCACCATCCCGACCGGCCGCCTGCCGGAGGTTCTGGGCCGCATCAAGGACCTGGCCGATGCCGCCGGGTTCCAGGTCGCCAACGTCTTCCACGCCGGCGACGGCAACCTGCACCCGCTGATCCTCTACGATGCCAACGCGCCGGGAGAGTTGAGGCGGGCCGAAGCGCTGGGCATGGAGGTGCTGAAGCTGTGCGTCGAGGTCGGTGGCTGCCTGACCGGGGAACACGGCGTGGGCATCGAGAAGCGCGATCTGATGACCGCGCAGTTCTCCGACATCGACCTTGACCAGCAGCGCCGCCTGCGCGCGGCGTTCGATCCGGACACCCTCCTCAATGCCGGCAAGGTCCTGCCGCTCGAGGCCGAGGGCGCCCTGGACGCCGCCGAGTGAGCCCGAAGCCGGGCAGGCTCGAGGTGTCGGGCAGGCTCGAGGTGTCGGGCAGGCTCGAGGTGTCGGGCGGGCGCGCCCTAGGCCGGGCGGGCGGACCCGTGCAACGCGTCCCGCTTCCCTGGAGCGGTGGAGGAAACTGTAGTGGCTGACCTGATGCAGCCCACGGAGGTCGGTGGCGTCGTCGAGGCCATGCGTGAGGCGCGCGCTGCCGGTCGGCCCTTGAGGATCGAGGGCGGCGGCTCCAAAGCGGCATTCGGCCGGCCCGCGCAGGCCGCGGCCACCCTGTCGCTCAAGCAGCTTTCCGGCATCACCCTCTACGAGCCGGGCGAACTCGTCATCTCCGCCCTCGCCGGCACCCCGGTCGAGGAGGTCGAGGCCGCACTTGCCGAGAAGGGCCAGCACCTGCCGTTCGAGCCGCCGGACTGGCGCGCGCTGTTCGGTACCACCGGCACGCGCCCGACCCTGGGCGGCATCGTGGCCGCCAACCTGTCCGGCCCGCGCCGGTTGACCGCAGGGGCGGCGCGGGACTTCGTCATCGGGGTCAAGGCGGTCAACGGCCTGGGAGAGCTGGTGACGTCCGGCGGGCGGGTGATGAAGAACGTCACCGGCTATGACCTGTCGAAGCTGCTCTCCGGCGCGCATGGCACCCTCGGCGTGCTGACCGAGATCACGCTGAAAGTGCTGCCGGCGCCGGAGGCGGAAATCACGCTCCTGCTTGGCGGCCTGGATGAAGAGTCCGGGCGCCGGGCCATGTCGGCGGCGCTCGGCACCCCCTATCAGGTGACCGCGGCCGCCCACCTGCCGGCGCCGGCCGCCCATGCCGCGGGGGCTGGCAACCGGCCGGCCACGCTGCTCCGGCTCGAGGGGTTCCAGGCCTCCGTCGCCTATCGGGCCGAGGCTCTGGCCGGCGCGCTGGAGGAACATGGGACCGCCGCCCGGATCGATACGGTTCCGTCGGCCGCCCTCTGGCAGGCGGTTCGGGAGGTCAGCCTGTTTTCCGGCGAACGCGATCGGCCGCTTTGGCGCCTGTCTGTGGCGCCGACCGACGGCCCTGGCGTCGTCGCCCGGATCACGGAAACGGTGCCGGCACGCGTGCTCTACGACTGGGGCGGCGGCCTCGTCTGGCTCGCCCCCGACGGGACCGATGCGCAGGCCCATGCGGTGCGCGCGGCGGTCGATGCCGTCGGCGGTCACGCGACCCTGATGCGTGCCCCGGAAACCGTGCGCGCTGCGATCCCGGTGTTCCAGCCGCGGCCCGCTGCCATCGCCGCCCTCGACGCCCGCATCAAGCACGCCTTCGACCCCGACCGGGTGCTCAACCCCGGCCGCATGCACGCCGATCTGTAGCAGGACCGATGCAGACCCAGTTCTCCCCCACGCAGCTTCAGGACCCGGACATCCAGGCGTCGGACAAGATCCTGCGCACTTGTGTGCATTGCGGGTTCTGTACCGCCACCTGCCCGACCTATCAGCTGCTCGGCGACGAGTTGGACAGCCCGCGCGGGCGCATCTACCTGATGAAGGAGATGCTGGAGAAGGGAGCGAAACCCGACGCCCAGGTGGTCAAGCACATCGACCGCTGCCTTTCCTGCCTCGCCTGCATGACCACCTGCCCGTCGGGCGTCCACTACATGCACCTGGTCGACCACGGCCGCCGCTATATCGAGGAGAACTACGAACGCCCGCTCGCCGACCGCGCCATCCGCGCCCTCATCGCGGCGGTCATCCCCAACCGGACCCTGTTCCGCTGGTCCGTCTTCGCCGCCCGCCTGGGCCGACCGTTCCGCTTCCTGATGCCGTCGCGCCTGCGCGCAATGCTGGAGCTGACGCCGAGCCGGTTGCCGGCGGCTTCGGCCACCGAGCGGCCGGCCGTCCACGGCGCCCAGGGCACGCGCCGGGCGCGTGTGGCGCTCCTGGTCGGGTGCGTGCAGCCGGCGCTGAAGCCGGAGATCAACGAGGCCACGATCCGCCTCCTGAACCGTCTGGGGGTGGAGGTCGTGGTGCCCCACAATGCCTGTTGCGGTGCTCTGGTCCATCACATGGGCAAGGCGAAGTCGGCCCATGAGCAGGCGGCACGGGCGCTCCGGAACTGGTGGCGGGAGACCGAAGCCGGCGGTGGCGCCGGCCTCGACGCCATCATCATCAATGCTTCCGGCTGCGGGACGACGGTCAAGGACTACGGCTGGATGTTCCGGGAGGACCCGGACCTGGCCGAGCAGGCGGCGGCGGTGAGTGCGCTTACCGTCGACATAACCGAGTTCCTGGAGAAGTTCGGGATCGGGGAGGTCGTGCGCCGGACCGGGCAGACGGTCGCCTATCATTCCGCCTGCTCGATGCAGCACGGCCAGCAGATCAAGACCGCCCCGCAGAAGCTTCTGAAGAAGGCCGGCTTCAAGGTGAAGGAGGTGCCCGAGGGCCACCTCTGCTGCGGGTCGGCGGGGGCCTACAACCTCCTGCAGCCGGAAATCGCCGGACGGCTTCTGGACCGCAAGCTCGGCAATCTGGACAAGACCGGGGCCGATCTGATCGCGACCGGCAATATCGGCTGCATCACGCAGATCGGCAGAGGCTCGCCCCGGCCGGTCGTGCACACGGTCGAGCTTCTCGACTATGCGACCGGCGGGCCGCGCCCCACGGCATGGCCGGAGCCGGCCGGACAGGACGCCGGTTGAGCGGGCGCCATGCGATCCAGTACCTCTCCCAACCCGCCGACCTGGGGCGCATTCGGTTCGTCGACGGGATCGCCGCGGTGGAGGTCGCCTGGCCGCTGATCCGCCACATCCGCTTCAAGAATGACGTGCGCGAGTGCTCGCCCAGGTTGGAGCGCGTGTTGAGCTCGATCCGGGCCAACGGCTTCGTGCCGGTCGATCCGATCGTCGCGATGATCGGGCAGAAGGGGAAATGGATCGTCGTCGACGGCGGCCATCGGCTGACCGCGGCCCGCATGGTGGCGGAGGAGTGGCTGACCAACCTGTTTGAGCAGAAGGTCCGGTCGCTCTATTTCCTGCTCTACACGACCCCGCGCAGCTGGCGGAAGGTCAGGGACCTTGCCCCGGCCGACCTGCCGGAGGCGGCGCCGGTGATGGTGGAGGATCACCCGTCCTCGGCAGCGACCGGCCCCGCCGACCGGCGCGGCCAGCCGACATAGAGGCCGGCGGCGACGATCAGGCCGGCACCGATGAAGAACGCCGGATCCAGCGTCTCTCCGAACGCGACGACCCCGATGATCGCGGCCCAGACCAGCTTCGAGTAGTAGAAGGGGCCGACCTGGCTCGCCTCGGCGATCGCCATCGCCTTGAGGAAGATCGCCTGGCCGGTCACCATGAGCACGCCAAGCCCGGCGAGGGCGGCCAGTTGCGCCATGCTCGGCGGGACGAAGACGAGGACGGCGGCCGCACAGGTCAGGGCTGCCCCGATCGCGTTGTTGAGGGCGAGCACCGTCAGGGTCGGATCCCGCACTGCCAGAAGGCGGATGGTCGCGACCTCCGCCCCGATGAACAGGGCGGCGGCGACCGCGATCAGGGCCGCGGGGTCGATTACCGCCCCGGTCGGCCGGACCAGAACGACGACCCCGATGAAGCCGACGATCGCCGCGATCCAGCGCCGCGCATCCACGCCCTCTGCCATCAGGCCGGCTGCGAAGACCAGCGTGAACAGCGGGCTCGAGAACGCGATGGCGGAGACATCGGACAGCGGCAGCGTGCGCAAGGCCCAGAAGATGCTGCCGATCCCCGCCGCCCCCAGGATCACGCGCTGGACATGCCACAGCGGGACCGCCGTGCGGAACACGCGGGGCCCGCGCATGGCCAGGAACGGCAGGAGGGCGAGGAACGCGAACAGGAACCGGGCCGCTGTCACCTGGACCGGGTGGAGGTCCGGGCCGGGCAGTGTGGTCTGGGCCGCCTTTCCGAGGGCGTTGGCGCCTGCGTAGAACAGGGTGGCGGCGACGCACAGCGCGCCGGCTCTGAGCACGGGCGGGATCACGGCACGATCCAGCTCGCGCTGTCGGGATCGAGCGTGAAGAGAGCCCGTGTGTGCCCGTCCCTGCCGAGTTGCAGCCAGTCGATCCGCCGGGCCGTGATCTCGACGACGCGGAAGCGCGCGCGCCCGGGCTCGCCATCCTCCAGCCGGACGGCCTCTCCGGGGGCTCCGATCGCGGTCGCCGGGTCGGGGCTGATGGTATAGGCGCGCCGGGTCGGGGGCGGCGTGTTCGCCCAGGCCGCGTTGACCGTCTCTCCGCTGTCGAGCACGCGGGCATGGCCGGACAGCCTGATCTGGATTTCCGGGCCGGGATCGTAGGCACAGACGGTCACCCGGCCGTCCCGACCGATTTCCGCAACCTTGGCCGACGCGCTGTCGGTGTGGATCGCGATCCGGCGGCGCTGGGGATCGACGCTGCGCAGGATCACCGTGCGGGCCTGAGGGGAACCGTCGTCCCCGATCGTCGCCAGGGTCACCCAGCGCATGGCGTGGCCCCTGGTCGTCGCCGCCTCCTCAAGATGGGCCCACAGGGCGTCGAAGGTCTCGTCGAGGCTCGGCATCGGGCGATCCAGTTGTCATCGGGTGCCGGAAGCGAAGCTCCCGACGAAGCCTCTTTGCGTTACCAGGAAGTGAGCCCGGCGGGCCAGCCCCGTTGGGGCCGCGTGCTGCTGCATGCGCATGAATCCGTAGGCGTTCGGGCGGTTTCGATCGTCCGCATCCGCATAGGATACTAATGGACTATGCAGCTCTTGCGAAACTTACCGGCCGGACAGGCCGCGAAAATCCGCGTTCAAACCAAAGAATTGCAGCTTTTAACCAAAAGTAAATTATAGATCATCTACCTGGAAGGGTATTTTCCAGAAGCGAGGGTGTGCCCTGCAGGCGGCAGGCTTGCCATCGGCGGGTCAGTCCGCACACTTTTCATAGCTTGAAGTCCGATGCGTAAGGTTCTGATTTACAGACCTAATCTTAAGAATAGGGACCCCTATACGAGTGATTAGGGAAGCCTTTACCTGAGCGTAAGCAAATTAGCTCATGGTTAACAATGGAACTCTGCTCCTCGCCGGTTGGTTGCACGGCATTTCTGCATCCTTGGAGGTGACTCCCGTGGCACTTCATCCGATCGGGCCTTCCATCGACACCGTGTCCTCGACGTCGGCATCCCGCCCGCGGCGGTCGGACCGGAGGGGCCTCGTCGCCGGGGCGGCCGCCGACCCGCTGATGCTGGCGCTGGAACCGCGCGTGCTTCTCGATGCGGCGATGTCGGCCGGTGCCGATGCGGCAGCCGATGCGGCCAACGATCCGATGGCCCAGCCGCAAGTCGGCGTGCCGGCGCCGGGCGAGGATGCGTCGGGTGAGAGTGAGGGCGATGCGTCTCAGCCCCAGGTCGGCGTTCCGGCGCCGGACGACCCGACCGTCAACGACCCGGCCGTCGACGAGCCGTCCGTGGGCGTGCCCCAGCCTCAAGAGGATGCCGACGAACCGCTCTTGGTGATCGACGCCACCGGGACCGACAGCCCGACCGACATCGTCGTGATCGACGGTCGCGTGCCCGATGCCATGGAGCTTGCCAGCCAGGTCGCCTCAGAGCGCGGCGACGATACCCTGGTCGTCGTCCTCGATCCGGCGAAGTCGGGCGTTTCCCAGGTGTCGTCCGTGCTTGGCGGCCGCACCGGCGTCCAGTCGCTGCACATCATCAGCCACGGCCAGCCGGGGTCCTTCAGTCTCGGCAGTGATCGCATCACCGCCGCCGGCCTCGCCGGCGATCCGGAGGCGGTGGCGGTGTGGGGCGATGCCTTCGCCGCCGATGCCGACATCCTGATCTATGGCTGCGATCTCGCCTCGACCGCCGACGGGCGCCTGACCGTGGAGACCCTGGCGGGCCTGACCGGCGCGGATGTCGCGGCGTCGGAGGATGCGACCGGGGCGGAAGCGCTGGGCGGCAACTGGGAGTTCGAGGTCACCCACGGGGAGATCGAGGCGGCGAGCCTGTTCACCGGACCCGACGCGATCGACCCGCCCGACATCCTGCTGCCGGATGCGGTCCCGTCGGTGTCGATCACGAGCGCGCCGAGCGGTGTCGCGCCGGGCGACAACTTTTCGGTCACCGTCTCCTTCGACAACACCTCTGCGAGCCAGACCGGTTTCGGCCCGTTCATCGACGTCTGGCTGCCGTTCAAGGGGGCCGACGGTGTCGCCGATCCGACCACCGGGGTGATCCCGACGACCGGGGCGGAGCGCAATGACGGCGTGTCCTTCCAGGGGGCGACCTATCTCGGCCAGACGGTGTCATCGCAGGTGATCACCGTGGTCGATGCCGACGACACCACGCCGGGCATCCAGATCGACCACCCGCTGGCGGTCGACGCGGCCGGCAATCCGCTCAGGATCACCGCACCGAGCGGGATCGAAATCGGCGACCAGCTTGTCGTCCTGACCCTGCCGTTCGGGTCCTACACGCCGGACCAGCCGGCCGCGGACATCGTCCTCAACCTCCAGATGGACGATGACGCGGACGTCGATACGACGACACCGGTCGGCTTCGACATCCAGGTCGGCGGCGGCTTCCGCTTCGGCAATACCGCGGTCAGCGATCCGGCGACCGATCCTTCGCTGGTGATCGACACCTCGTCCCTCGCCTCGACCACCGTCAATACCGAAATCCTGCGCGTCACCTCCTCCTACAACGGGCCGGAGGGCGAGACCGCGACCGGCGAGAACTATCCGCGATCGTTCACCGTCACCGTCGATCCGGTGGTGCAGTCCCTGGACAACACGCGGGTCACGCTGACCGTGCAGGAAACCATCGTGGTCACCGGGGTCACCGGCGGCACGCTGATCGGCGGACTGCCGGCCCAGGCCGTCGGCGGCGATCTTTCCGACAATCAGATCACCGTCGAACTCGGGACGATCACAGGTCCGACGAACTTCCAGGTGCAGTTCTACATCCCGGAGTTCGACGAGAGCGGCAACGCCATCCTCGACCCGGCGACCGGCGACGACCGGACGATCCAACTGACCGCGGGCGCCGGCATCGAGGCGACCGCTGACTGGACACCGTTCGACGAGCGTGACCCCGCGTCCGCCCCCGGCACGGTCGTCAGCCTGTCGACCATCGAGACCGGGCCGTCGGTCACGGCGAAGTCGATCGCGACGCAGAAATCGGTTGCGATCGCCGCTGACGCAGGGGCGCCCGGCGCCTCCCCGGGTGACACGCTCGAATACACCATCGCGATCCAGGTGTCCGACTACTTCAACTTCGACGATCTGCAGATCACCGACATCCTGGGCGACGGCCAGACCTTCGACACCGGCTTTACGCCGATCCTGACGGTGGTGCGCGAGGGCGTTTCCGCGGGCAACACGGTGGTCGCGGCGAATGTCGACCCGAAGGCCGCCAACGGCACGACCCAGGTCGCGTTCGATATCGGGGCTGCGATCGCCGCGTTCCTGGGGAGCGATGACCTGACCGGCGGCCGCACGGCCGGCGGCAGCGTCACCGACAGTGGGGCGACGACGCTGGAACTCAGGTTCCGGTCGACCATCGACCAGCAGTTCTCCGACACCTCGATCCCGGCCGACGACCGGTTCATCACCGAACGGGATACCATCTCCAACAACTTGCAGAGCGTTGACGGCCGCATCCTGGATGCGACCACGCTCGCGGACACGGCGGAGCGAGAGGCGGACGGGTCCGCCGCGTCGGTCTCCGTCCCCGAGGGCGACCTGACGTTGGAGATCACCGAAATCCGGAACAGCGCCGGGACATCGGTCGGCCAGACCGAACGGGCCGCCGCCGGGGACCAGGTAACCTTCCGCCTGAAGTACGACCTGGCTGTCGGCGACGTCCAGGACCAGGTGCTGCGTGCCTTCCTGCCCCTGCCGGTCTTCGATGTCTCGAACCTGGCACTCACCCCCGCGGCCGACGGCACGCTACCGGACCTCAACACCTGGTCGTTCGGCCCTGCGACCACCGGCAACCTGAACCAGGCCGGGGTGACGCTGACCGATCCGACCTCGGGATCGTCCGATCAATCGAACTTCCTGGAATTCAGCATCGGCGACATCGACGATCCGGGCTCTGGGGCGGCGACGATCGAGCTCTACTTCACGCTCGAGATCACTGACGAGCCGTTCGCCGACGGACTGTTCCTGACCACGCTTGCCCAGCAGCAGAGCTCGAACACGCCGGGCACGGGCCAGGTCGCCTTCGCGCTCGACCAGATCCAGCTGACCGCGCCGGAAATCGTCGAGATCACGAAGGGTGTCGTCGGCACAGCCCAGGCGCGCACCGATGCCGCGATCACCGGCGGCGGCGACCCGGCCAAGGTTCGCGCCGCCCTCGACGCCGACCAGAGCGCGCTGGAGACGGGTCAGACCATCACCTCCCAGAGTCTGGCGAGCGACAATCTCGACAATGATCTGAACAACATCGATGCCGGCGACTGGGTCCGCTTCGGCCTGACCGTCGAAAACCGCGGCCTGTCGCGCAACGGTGTCTTCGATCTCACCATCACCGACGACGCGCCGACCGGTTTCGGCACCACGGCCGGCACCGATCTCCTCAATCTGCGCGTGACGCTGGGCGATGGCACCGTCGTCCAGTTCGTCGAGATCGAAACGTCGCCGGGCGTGTGGACAGCCCAGGATCTGAACACCACGGCCGGCAATGAGGCCGCGCTCAATGCGCTTTTGAACGGCAGCGGTGTGCGTCTGGTCGACAACCCCGGCGTCGGTGGTCTGGCCCAGGGCGAGAACGTGTCCGGCGGCTTCGTGACGACCGGTGCCAACGTGGTCTTCATCACCTATGACACACAGGCCGGATCAACGGTGGAGTCCGGCCAGGAACTGAGCTCGACGGCCAACATCACCAACTACGCCGCGATCGAGGGCGGGGCCAATTTCGTCGCCTCGCCGATCCGGGACGACGCGACCGTCAACATCGCGGGCCCCAGCGTCGACAAGACGATCGTCACCACCGACCAGACCTTCACCACGGGCACCAATGTCGCGATCGGCGAAATCGTGACCTATCAGGTGGTCGTGACACTGCCGGAAGGTGTGACCGACGGGACGTCGGCCAATGCCGACGACATCATTCTGCGCGACACGCTTGACCGCGGGCTCGCCTTCGTCGCGCTCGACAGCGTCGTCGCGTCCGCCGGTCTCACCACCGATGTCGCGGGCGGTTTCGCCGCGATCACCCCGACCTTCGAGAGCACATCCGGCGATGCCCGCGATGCTGGCCGCCGGATGCTGCTCAATTTCGGCCGCGTGACCAACGCCGACACCGACAACGCAACCGCGCAGACGATCACGATCACCTACCGCGCGGTCGTCATCAACTCGAACAACAACAACGACAACCAGACGCGCAACAACGACGCGGACTTCATCACCGAGCATGTGACCGAGGACGACAGCGCGCCGAACGTGCGCATCCAGGAACCGTCGCCGACCATCGCCATCTCGGCCTCCTCGCCCACCGGCGATGCCGGCAACGAGATCACCTATACGGTGACGGTGACCGGTGCGGGCAACGATACCGTCGCCCATGACCTGGCGCTCAACCTCGGCCTGCCTGCGGGCCTGACCTATGTCGCCGGGTCGTTGACCCCGACCGGCGGCGAGAATCTCGGCCTTGCCGAAGCCGGCGGCACGATCACCGGCAGTGCCGCCACGCTGGCGCCGGGCCAGACCTCGACCTTCACCTTCCGCGCGACGATCGACGCGACCGCGACACCGGGCACGACGCTGTCGGTGACGCCGGCGCTGAGTTGGACCTCGCTTCCGGGCGACCCGGGCCTGCTGTCGACCGAGACCACCCTGGCGGTCGAGCGGACCGGCGACACCGCCGATACCGGCGGTGCGTCCAACGACTACCGGGCGACCTCCACGGCATCGGTGGAAATCGCCGCCAGCCTCGACCTCACCCTCGACGAAACGTCGGAGGCGCACACGACCGGCAACGACCTGGTGGTCGGCGAAGTCGCACGCTACCGCCTCGCCTACACCATGCCGGAAGGGGAGATCGGCGATCTCGACCTGACCGCGCGCTTGCCCAGCGGGCTTCAGTTCCTGAACGACGGCCAGGCAACCGTGGCCCTGGTTTCCGACGGCGGCATGACCTCCTCGACCGTGTCAGGGGCGGGCCTCGCATCGACCAACGCGGGCGTCAATCCGACCTTCGTGATCCCCGGGGCGGAGATCGAGGGCGGGCCGTTCTCCGGCGGCACCGACGTCACCTTCGACCTTGGCGCGGTCACCAACCCGGACCGGGACGCCAACGCCGAACTGATCGTTATCGAGTTCAACGCCCTGGTCCTGAACGAAGCCAGCAATCAGGCCGGCACGGCACGCAGCGTCGATGCGCAGGCGGCCAACGGTGGCACCGCGTTCATTACCTCGAACAGTGTCACGACCACGGTGCGCGAGCCGTCGGTCACGATCGACAAGCAGGTGGTGTCGACAAACGGCACGACGGCGACCTTCGAGATCACGGTGTCGAGTGCGGCAGGCGGCAACAACCAGACCGCCTTCGACCTCTCCATCCAGGATGCGATCGGTGCCAATCTTCAGAACCTGACGATCCAGAGCGTCACGCCGTCGCCGGGTGTTCTTGGAGTCACCGACAACACCGCCGGGTCCAACATCGACATCGACGTCTCCCAGTTGTCGGCCGGCGGATCGGTGGTGATCCGCTACACCGCCGACGTCGTCGATCCGGCCCAGGTGGTCGCCAACCAGAACGCGACGCTGACCTGGACCTCGGTCCCCGGCGCCAACGGCACCGGTAGCAGCACCCCGGGCGCCGCCGGCACGTCGACCGGGGAGCGCACGGGCGCTGGCGGTGTCAACGACTACAGCGACAGCGACGGCGCCGGCCTCGGCGTCGTCTCCGGCTCGGTGTTCCAGAACTTCGGGCCGGCCGACCTCACCCAGCAGTCGTTCGAACCGGCGCTGGACGGTGTCACGGTTCAGATCCGCTGGTTTGGCAGCGACGGCATTTCCGGCAACGGCGACGACGTCGTCCTGACCACCACCACCGACGCCAACGGCGACTACTCCTTCGGCGCCCTGCCGTCCGGCAGCTATTCGGTCGCGGTGACCGACCGCACCGGCTTCACCGTTTCGGCCGAGCAGGACTTCCAGGGATCCGAGACCGACGAGACCGGCGCCCTCGCCCTGACCGAGGGCGAGAACGAAGCAAACCGCGACTTCGCCTATCGCGGCGTCAACACCACCCCGACCGTCAGCGTCCGCGCCACGGCCGTCGATACCTATACCGAGGACGGGGCGGCCGTGCTCCTCGACGCCGCGGGTTCCGTCACCGATGCCGAACTGACCCGCAACATCGCCCCGGTCCTGTGGGGCGCGGTCGATCTGGTGTTCGCGCGCCAGGGCGGGGCGGTCGCGAGCGACGTCTTCGCGACCAACGGGACCTCGACCACCGGCGTCTTCCTGGACGGCACCACCGGTGGCAACGTCCTGATCAACGGTACCACCGTCGGCACCTTCACCCGGCCGGACAGCGGCGCCGGCCAGGGCAGCCTGACGGTCACCTTCGCCAGCGGCACGACCCAGGCGCAGGTGGCGAGCGTCCTCCGCGCTGTGACCTATGCCTCGACCGACCAGTTCGACGGCCTTGGCACCGACGGCAACCCGGGCAACGCCAACATCCAGATCACCATCCGGGACGGCAACGACCAGTCGCCGCAGGCGACCAACCACCAGGGCACGGGCGGGGAACTGATCGGCACCGACGTGATCGCCGTCCAGCGCCGCGCGGTTGCCGACCCGCCGTCCATCGGCGGGGTCAATCCGACCCGCGTCGTCCTGGAGAACACCGTCAACGCCACGCCGGAACTGATCGACACCGACGGCATCAGCTTCACCGACATCGACAATTCGGGCTACAACGGCGGCACGCTGACGGTCAGCGGGCTGGTCAACGGCGAGGACACGGTTTCAATCCTCAACCAGCCGGCGGTCGACGGCAACGTGCAGCGCGACGGCGATGCCATCCAGTTCCGTACCGGCGGGGTCTGGGTCACCATCGGCACGGTCACCGGCACCGGCGTCGGCACCGACTTCGTCGTCACCTTCAACGCCAATGCGACGCCGACGGCGATCGACGCGCTGCTCGACCGGCTGTCGATCGCCAACTCCTCCGATACGCCGACCCGCGATCGCACGCTGACGATCACGGTCGTCGACCCGACCGGGGCGACGTCCGGCGGCCAGACCGTCGACGTCACGGTCAGGCCGGAAAACGATCCGCCAGCCTTCGCCAATGTCGACAACACCCTCAACCTGAAGATCAACCCGGACCCGGTCATCCTCGACAGCGACATGACGCTGTCCGATCCGGAACTGACGCCGTTCGCCAATTTCGACAACGGCATCCTGACCCTTGCGCGCCAGGGCGGCGCGACGGTCGACGATGTCTTCGGCTTCTCCACCGACGGCGCCAACTTCGCCGTCGCCGGCAACACCCTGACCGTCGGCGGCGTGGTGGTCGCGACCTTCACCAACACCGGCGGCCAACTGCGGATCACCTTCTCCGACGCGGCCGGGACGGTGCCGACCCCGGCGATCGTCAACGACATCCTGCAGCACATCACCTATGAGGTGGCTGACGGTGTACCGGCCGGTACGCACAATATCCAACTGACCTTCGATGATGCCAACAACGGCACCCCGACGTTCGAGGGCGTGCAGGGCCTGAACGATCGGCTGACCACGACGGCGACCATTCCCGTCACCATCTTCACCTCCAACCTGCCGCCGACGCTGACCGGCGATTTGACCCCGACATTGCCGCCGGTGCCGGAAGACACCGCCAACGGCGATGGCACGACGATCGCCGATGTCCTGTCGACCCTGGGGACCACCGCGACCGATGCCGACGGCAACACGCTCGGCGTCGCCATCACCGCGGTCACCAGCGCCAACGGGGTCTGGGAGTACATGCTGGACGGGACGACCTGGCAGACGATCGCCAGCGCCAACCCGGGCGAGACCAGCCCGCTCCTGCTGGCCGACACGGACAGCATTCGCTTCACCCCGACCGCCAATTACAACGGCGACGACGTCGGGTCGGTCACCTTCCGCGCCTGGGACCAGACGACCGGCACCGCCGGCCCGAACGGCATCACCACCGCGCTGCCCGACGGCCGCGGCGCCGATCGCCAGTATTCGGTGGAGACCGCGACGCTGACCACCAGCGTCTCGGCGGTGAACGACGCCCCCAACATCACCGGGAACGCGAGCCTGCCGGCGATCGAGGAGGACAACGCGAACCCGCCGGGGGCGACAGTCGCCACCCTCATCACCAGCCTCTACAACGATGTCATCGACGACAGCGATGCGTCCGACCCCGACGACTTCGCCGGCATTGCCATCGTCGGGAACGCCGCCACCGCGGCGCAGGGGCGCTGGCAGGTTTCCGTCAATTCCGGCGTTGTCTTCAGCGACATCGCCCTGCCGTCCGACGCGGCGGCGGTGGTGGTGCCGACGAGCGCTGTCCTGCGGTTTCTGCCGACATCCGACTTCAGCGGCACGCCGGGCAACCTGACCGTGCGCGTGATCGACGCGAGCGACGGGGCTGTCACGCCGTCCTTCGCCGCCAATCTGAGCGGCCCCGTAGAAATCGGCGGGACAAGTGCGGTGAGTGCGACCACCGGCCAGATCTCCACAGAGGTCCTGCCGGTGACCGACACCCCGACGCTGACCGTCACGACGACCAACCCCAACCCCGCGGCCGGCGACACCGTGCCGATCTCCATCGTGTCCGCGACCACCGATGTCGACGGGTCCGAGACCCTGGCGATCACGGTTTCCGGGCTGCCGGCGGGGGTGACGCCGCTGATCGGCGGCCAGCCGATGTCTGCTTCCGGCGGGTCGGTGACGCTGACCCCGGCACAGTTGTCCAGCTTCTCGGTCGGTGTCGCCGATACCTTCTCGGGCTCGTTTACGCTCACATTCACGTCGACGGCCCGGGACGGCACTGCCTCGCCCGTGTCCGTGTCCGCGCCGCTCAGTTTCTCCATCACCGCGGTTCCGGACACGCCGACGACGCCGCTGCCGCCGACCATCCCGCCGAACCCGCCGCCGAAC
>CAYNIS010000012.1:0-20723 GCA_964397055.1 uncultured Rhodospirillaceae bacterium
AGATGAACACCCGCCTGCAGGTCGAGCATCCGGTGACCGAAATGATCACCGGCATCGACCTGGTGCGCGAGCAGATCCATGTGGCCACCGGCGGCCGGCTGACGGTCACCCAGCAGGACGTGAAGTTCAACGGCCACGCCATCGAATGCCGCGTCAACGCCGAGCACCCGCGCACCTTCGCGCCCTCGCCCGGCAACATCACCGGATACCATCCCCCGGGCGGCCTCGGCGTGCGGGTCGACAGCGCGCTCTACGACGGCTACCAGGTGCCGCCGCACTATGACAGCCTGATCGCCAAGCTAATCGTGCATGGCACCAGCCGGAACGAATGCCTGATGCGGCTGCGCCGTGCGATCGAGGAGTTCGTGATCGGCGGTGTCGACACGACGCTGCCGCTGCACCTGCAGGCGATCAGCGATCCCGACTTCATCAACGGCGACTACACGATCCACTGGCTCGGCCAGCGGCTCGATAGCTGGTCCTGATCGTCCGAGTACCGGCCGCAACGTCATGGCATTGGCGCCGGTCATGGAACTGACCCCGTATCTCATCCTGAGGGCCTACGCCGCCGGCATCTTCCCGATGGCGGAGGATGCCGACAGCCGGACGATCTATTGGTTCGATCCGGAATATCGCGGAGTGCTGCCGCTGGACGGGTTTCACCTGTCCCGCCGCCTCAGGCGCACGGTCAGGGGCGGGCGCTTCCAGGTTTCCGTCGATGCCGCCTTTGCAGACGTCATACAGGCCTGCGGGGAGGCGACGGAGGATCGCCCGCGCACCTGGATCAATGAAGAGATCGAACGGGTCTACACCGACCTTCACCAGCAAGGGCATGCCCATTCGGTGGAGGTTCGGTTGGACGGAGAACTGGTCGGCGGTCTCTACGGCGTTGCGATCGGCGGCGCCTTTTTCGGGGAAAGCATGTTCAGCCGGGTGCGCGATGCCAGCAAGGTGGCCCTGGTCCATCTGGTCGCCCGCCTGATCCACGGCGGCTTCGCGCTTCTCGACACCCAGTTCGTCACCGACCATTTGACGCAGTTCGGCGCGGTCGAGATCCCCCGCGCCCTCTATCGCCGGCGTCTGGCCAATGCGCTCACGCTCGACGCCCGCTTTCACTGCGGGGCGGAATCCTCAGTCGTCTCAAGCTTCCTGCAGTCGACCACCCAGATGTCGTAGACGGCGTGATCCATCGCGACCAGGGCCGGCGAGGACGCGAACATCCACCCGGTATAGACCCAGGTCGACTCCCCGCTCTCGTCGATCTCCCAGATTTCCAGGAATGCGGCCGATTCCGGCAGCTCGTCCGGCGGCGGCTCGCGGCACGCCTGCGGCTTGATGAACAGCCGGCCGAATGCGACGGTGTCGCCCACCGGGACCTCCAGCGTCGACAGCCGCGCCGTTATCTTGTCGAGAGCCCCGAGGACCGCGATGTCCGCGTCCTCCATGATGCGCTCCGGCAGGGTGACCGCGCCGTCGTCCGAAGCCTCCTCGTCGCCCTCCTCACGCGCTGTCTCCTCGGTGGTGTCCGCCGGTTGGGCAATGGCGGGCATCGCCGCCGACAGGGATAGCATCAAGGCCAGGGACAGCGTCAAGGCCAGGATCGCCGCGGCCGGAACGTGCGATGCGCCGGTCATGGCATCAGGCGGCCTTGACCGCCCGGAAGCGCAGGCGCCGGTAGTCCGCGGTCCAGGCGCCCGCGGCATCTGAGAGCCGGGGACGCAGCCGCTCGACCACGGCGGCGAGGTAGCCGGCGCGGTCGTTGGTGGGCAGGGCGGCCAGGAAGGCGCCGGCGAAGGTCCGCAGCCAGCCTGCCATGTCGGTCGGCAGCGGGGTCGGACGGTCGAACAGGACCGCGCTTTCGACCTGGAACCCGGCGGCTTTGAGGATCGCCGTATAGGCCTCGACCGTCGGGTAGTACCAGGGGTTGACCGGACCAGTGCCGCGCGCCGCCAGCTCCTCGTTGAGGGCCCCCACGATCGCGGCGACATTGCCGGCGCCACCGAACTCCCCGGCGAACCGCCCCCCGGGCTTGAGCAGGCGGTGGACGCCGGCGACGACCGGTTCCGGCCGTGTCATCCAGTGCAGGGCCGCGTTCGAGAAAACCGCATCGAAGCGGCCGGGAGGGAGAGCGTCATCGCCGGCGTCGAGAACCGCCGGCAGCGCCATCGCGTCGACGACATGGGCGTTCAGGCCCCGGGCCCTGGCGGCCTCGATCATCTGAGGCGACGCGTCGATACCGACGACATCGGCCCCGCGTTTGCCGAGCTCCTCGGTCAGCGCACCATCGCCACAGCCGAGGTCGAGGATCCGTTCGCCGGCCAGAGGTGCCAGAAGATCGACGACCCCGGCGCCCAGGTCGGAAACGAACCGCGCGTGGGTGCCATAGTCGCCGGCGTCCCACGACTGCCCGCCGCCGGGCAGGCCGGATCGGTCGGAAGCTGAGCCGTCGGCCGTCTCGGACCCGGCCTCAGAAGGTGCTGTCATCTTCGTTGCTTTCGGTCCCAGCCAGGAACTGATTGACCAGCGTGAAGATGCTGAACGGTGGTTTCGTGTCGTTGATCCGACCACCGGGCTCGATGAAGTCCTCGAGCTCGATGCCGGGCTCCAGTTCCAGATAGGTTTCGCCCAGAAGACCGTCGGAGGTGACCGACGCGATGGTGTCGGTCGGCAGCTTCAAATCCTCACGCACGCTCAACGTGACGTTCGCGAAATAGGTGCCGAGGTCGAGTTCGATGTTGGTGACGTTGCCGACCTTGACCCCGCTCATGCGGACGTCGTGGCCAATCTCCAGCCCGTTCACCCGGGAAAAGCGGGCATTGACCTCATAGCCGCCGACCGAGGGCAGGGACGACCTGCCATAGGCGAAGACGACGAACAGGGCGGCGACGACGAGAACGACCGCCCCCATGACGGTTTCAAGGGCCTGACGCTGCATCGCTCGGGTGGGCTCCGGAAAGGGCTTTCAAACAGGTGGTTTCAACCGACCAGGGGTGTGCCGCCCTGGTGGTATCGGGCTGCCGCCTCAATCGTCGGGCGACCACGCCTCGTAGTGCTGGGTCGGCCCGGCCGGCGGGCCGGCGTCCGCTGCGGTCGCGGCCAGCGTATGGCCGGGCGGCCGGTACGCGCCGTCGGTGCCGGTCTGGTTGGGCCGGTGCGGCTGCTGCCAGGGGCGCCGGAACTTCGACGGTGTGGTCGCCGGCACGACGTCGCTCTGGTGGTGCAGCCAGGCATGCCATTCCGGCGGGACCGCGCTTGCCTCCGGTTCGCCCGAATAGATCACCCAGCGCCGTTCCTTCTTGCGCCCGTCGCCGGGGGGGATGCGCATATAGGTGTTGCCGAACTGGTCGACGCCGACCTCTTGCGCCTTGTACCACCAGAGAGACAGCGCGGTGTGAGCGGTCGACAGGACGCTTGCGATGGTGACGTTCATGGCTCTCTTCGCCGGATCTCGAACCGCCCCTCGAACGCATGCCGTGCCGGCGGCTGGGCGATTGGCGGGCGGCACTATGGCATCGGCTCCGGTCACGGTCCAGCGCCCCCGCCACGGACGAGCCGCCGCCGGGCCGTTTCCGCCCGGCTGGAAAATGCTCTGGTGTCCTGATTCCGAAGTTCGCTGCCAGGGCGTGACCCGCGCGCTTGCGAACTTCGGAATCGAGAAGGACACCAGATACAATAGGTTGCTAGTGTGATTCAAATCGAGGAGGTCGCACCCAGCTTGCGGATAGAGCGATCGACCTTCTCGATCATCACACTAGGTTGGCGCCTGACGGCCGGCCGATAGCACCGGTCCTTCGATGGCGAACAATCCGCAATTCCAAGGAGAAGACGATGGCTGGTCAGGTCGATGCACGCCTTGCCGAACTCGGCATCACGTTGCCGGATCTGGGTGCCCCCGGCGGCAACTACGTGCCCTACAAGATCGTCGGCAATCTGCTGTTCGTGTCCGGGCAGGTGCCGATGGCCGACGGCAAGATCACCGGCATCGGCAAGTGCGGCAAGGAGTACACCGCGGAGGAAGGGGCAACCTATGCCCGCCTGTGCGGCCTGCGCCTCCTGACCGTCGCGAAGGAAGCCTGCGGCGGTGACCTCGACCGTATCGTCCAGGTCGTCAAGCTCCTCGGCATGGTGAACTCCGACCCGTCGTTCGGCGAGCAGCCGAAGGTGGTCAATGGCTGCTCCGACCTCCTGATCGAGGTCCTGGGCGAGAAGGGTCGCCATGCCCGCTCCGCCGTCGGCATGGCCGGACTGCCGTTCGACGTCGCGGTCGAGATCGAGGCGATCTTCGAGATCGCGTAACCGGACGGAACTGAGGATCGGGGTCGCCCCCTCACTAGACGGAGGTTGGTCGGATGCGTGCGATTCTGGCCTTGAGCACAGTTGTCCTCCTTGCCGCCGTTGCCCCGGCGAGGGCGGCCCCGGACCCCAGCTTCGACTGCGCCCGGGCCTCGACCCCGGTCGAACGGGCGATCTGTTCCGACGAATGGCTGGCCAGCCTCGATCGCCGGCTGGCCGGTGCCTATTCGACCGTGCGCGGCGGCCTCGACGACCGCGACCGCGCCTGGATGCTGGAAGCCCAGCGCGAGTGGCTGCGCCTGCGCCCGATCCTGTGCCAGGTCGAGGCCGAGACCGAGATCGGCTCGGGCAGCCGCGCCAACGACTGCCTGACCGAACTGTTCCAGGAGCGCATCGAGCATATCGAGGCGGGCCTGGTCAGCGGCGAGCCCGATGCGGAAGCGATCGCGGCTGCGTGCGAGGCCTCCGTCGCCGGCCGGATGCAGGGCTCGACCATGGAGATGATGGAGGGCATGGAGGATCTGGCCGCCTGCCTGGAGGAGGCGGTCCTCGCCCACTACGGCGTCATCGTCCCGCTTGGCCAGCATTTCATGCTTTCCCGCGGTATGCCGCGGACGCGCACGGCGATGCGCGATACCCTGGATCAACTCCGTGACGCCCACACCACGCTGACCTATCACCTGCTCAATCAGGCGGCCCCGTGCCCGCCGGGGATGTGCGGCAGCATGTTCCGGATGGCGCCGGCCGGCCACTATGCGACGCTGCTCGAGGAACTCCTCGGCGTCGTCGTCGACCAGCGGGTCAACTACGCCTACTGAAGGGGGCGTTGCGTCGGCTCGAGGCTGACGGGCTCGAACGGCAGGCCGGCGATGATCTGACCGCGCTCGCACGCGTCGTCGATCGCCCGGCGGGCTTCGTCGAAGCCGTTCAGCGAATGAGTGTGGGCGAAGCCCTCGCCCAGGACGTTGCGTCCGGTCACGGTCAGGGCATCCGCCTCCAGCATCGCCGCCACGGCATCCGGTTCCTGGTCGCCGCGCATCCAGCCGGTGTCGTCGAGCGCGAAGAGGGAAAAGCGCGTGCCGGCGAGGTCGAGCATGCCCAGCGTGTTGGGGGCGAAGTCGATGCCGACGACGAAGGACGGGACGTCGAACGACCCCTCATAGGGGCGGTGTGCCAGCCGCGCGTAGGCCCAGCACTGGCCGCCCTCGGGCGAGCCGACGGGCTGGCGCGCGGAGACGATGAAGCAGACCAGCCCCTCCGGCTCTTCGCCGGTGTAGGCGCTCCAGTCGCCGTACTCGCCGATCAACTCGACCGTCGGGTTGCCGCCGGGCTGGGAGGCGCCGCCGCACCCCGCCCAACTGCCGCCGTCCTGGGCATGGGCCGGATCGGCGCAGGCAAGGCCGCCGACCAGGCTCGCGACGGCCATCGTCGTTGCAACACGCATCACGGGCTTCCCCACGGTTCTTGCCCCTCGGTGCCGGGCAGGAGGACGAGCCCTATTCCCATGCAGTGACACGAGCGTGGCACGTGGCCGGCAGGGGGCCTCGTCAGCGAACGATGATCGACAGCAGGAACAGGCACAGCCCGATCCCCGTGGCTGCGGCACTGGACAGGATCGCGTTGCGCAAAGGGACTTCGCGACTGACCATCAGGTAGCCGAAGCAGAGCGCGAACGGGGCGACCAACAGGACCGCGAGCAGTTGCGGCCCTTCGCCCAGGATCTCGGGTCCGCTGATGAAGGTCATCACCTGGATCATCGCGGCGACACCGGTGAGCAGGGCCATGGTCAGCGGCCCCGCCAGCTTCCAGCGGTTGGCGATCTTGGCGTATTCCTCGCCACGCAGGCGGTCGGCCGCCTCCCGCGCTTCCTCGGCGTGCTCGCCGTTTGGGAAGTGGCGCAGATAGTCGGAATAGGCCTCCGCCGTTTTGCGGCCATCGGCCTCGCGCCAGGCGGCCCGGTCGGCGGCCAAGCGTTCGGCGGCGGCCGTCGCCTCATAGGCGTCCAGCTTGGCCTGCGCTTCCGCTGCATGAATCCCGTCGGGAAACTCGGCGAGGTAGAGCCGGTATTCGACCTGGGTATCGATCTTGATCGCCCGCTGCCACAGGTCTTCGTCCTGGGCCCGGCGCTGGCGATCGACGTTGTCCTGCATGTGCTTGATCGCCAGCCGCGCGATCGAGGCCTGCTCGCCATGCGGGTGCTTGGCAAGGTAGGAGCGATAGCTGTCCGCCGTGTTGATCTCCGCGGCGCGGCGCCAGTCCTCCTGCTCGCTCGCCTTCAGGCGATCCTCTTCTTCCGCCTCGATCTCGTCGATCCGGGCGTTGGCGTCACGCGCATGCGGGCCGTCCGGGAACTTGTCGAGGTAGCTCGCGTAGCCGTCGAGATCGTCGGCCTCCACGGCCGCGGCCCAGGCGGCCTCCTCCTCGGCCTTGCGTCTCGACGCGACGCCGAGCGCCTTGATTGCCTGACGGGCCTCCGACGCCATTTCACCTTCCGGGTGGAAGGTCAGATAGGCCTCGTAGGCGGGCTGGGTGTTGGCCTGCTGGGCGGTCGCCCAGTCGTCGAGATCGGCCTGGCGTGCCTCGGCGATCCGGGCGAAATGGTCGAGGCGCGCGGTCGCCTCCTCGACGAACCGGCCGTCCGGATAGGCCTCGAGATAGGCCTCATAGGCCGCCGCTGTGTCGGCGGCCTTGGCCTCCTCCCAGCGCGTGCCCTCGTCACGCCGGCGCGCTTCCTCCGCCTCCAGCCGCTCGATGGCGGTGTTGGCGACGGCGGCCCTGGTCCCCGCCGGGTGGAAGGCGAGATAGGCCTGATAGCCCTGCACCGTATCCGCCTCCCGCGCGCGCTTCCAGCGCTGACGCTCGGCGGCATCGGTGATGTCGTCGTCGGTGTCGCGCGTTTCCGCACCGGTCAGGCGAACCAGGGCCGCGCGCGCCGCCTCCGCCTTGTCGCTGTCGGGGAAATCGTTGAGGAAGCTCCGATAGGCCTCCGCCGTATCGGATTTGCGCGCCCGCTCCCAGGCGCCGGCGGCCGCTACGTCGTTCGACT
The DNA here is from genome assembly GCA_964397055.1 of uncultured Rhodospirillaceae bacterium. Taxonomy (GTDB): domain Bacteria; phylum Pseudomonadota; class Alphaproteobacteria; order CAYNIS01; family CAYNIS01; genus CAYNIS01. The sequence continues at coordinate 7,340 of CAYNIS010000012.1, forward strand.
GCTGGCTGCGCAGGCGGCCGACCTCGGCGCGCGCCTCCTCCTCGAACCGCCCGTCCGGGCGCGAGACCAGGTAGGATTCGAACGCCTCGATGGTGCCCGTCTGTTCGGCGCGTCGGAAATGCGCCTCGTCCTCGTTCCTGTTGGCGGCGACGGTTGCCGCATCGTCCCATTCCGACAGCGCCGTTGCGACCTCGTCCTCGTCACCGCCGGCGCGTTCGTCCAAGAGGGATTGGACCGCCGTTCCGTCCAGGGCGGCGCGCCATTCCGGAACCGAATGGGGCCGCTCCTGGATCGGTATCGTCATCGCCCAGTCGAGGGCCGCGAGGAACGACCGGGAGTAGCGCTCGGCGGCGATCTCGACGAGCGGGGTCAGGGTGTCGGGCGCGCCCAGTTGCGGGGCCATCGCCCGCTGGGAGGCGTCGGCCGGGGCTTCCCCCGTGATCGCGCGGTACATGACACTGGCGAGCGCGAAGAGATCGGTCCACGGCCCCTGCGCGCCCTGACCGGTCGCCTGTTCCGGCGGTGTGTAGCCACGGCTGACCAGCCGCGTCATCGATGACGACTGGTCGCTGGCGGCCTGGCGTGCCGCGCCGAAGTCGAGCAGCACGGGGGTCCCGTCATCGCGCACGATGATATTCGCGGGCTTGATGTCGCGGTGCAGGAAATGCGCCTGATGGACGACCGCCAGACCATCCAGCAGGGGCATCAGGATGCCCTTCAGGTCGGCTTCCGTGGGCTCCCGCTTCAACGAGCGGAGATAGGCGGTCAGGCTCTGCCCGCGCTCATGGTGCATCACCATGTAGGCGGTGTTGTTGCCGCGAAAGTAGCGCAGGACCTGGACGATGTTCGGGTGCCGGAACCGGGCGAGCACGCGCGCTTCGTCGAGGAAGCGGCGCAGACCCCAATCGAAGTTGGCGCCATCCGGCTCGTTGACCCGGACCGCGTCGCCGTCCCGCGACGCCCACAGCTGGGGCAGGTATTCCTTGATCGCGACGGACGCGTCGAGGTTGGTGTCATAGGCCTGATAGGTGATGCCGAAGCCGCCCTGACCGAGCACGCTTTCGATCCGGTACTCCTGGAGTTCGGCACCGGCGGGCAGGGCGTTGCGATACTTCGAGCCAAAAGCCATGGCGTGTCGTCGGCTTCCAGGCGGTCGACAGCGAAGCGGTCACGGCCAGCCCGGACCGGCTGTCCTGGATGCGTCGCGGTGTGAGGCAGCAATAGCCAAGCCCCGCGTCCAGGGCAACCATCACCCGCCGGGCGACATCCGCGCATAGGGCAGCCAGGTGAATGTCCCGACGATCAGGGAGATGAAGGCCTCCAGGAGGACGACGCCGATTGCCGCCGAGATCGGCAGCCCGAGGCCGGCGCGGGCGAGGTAGCCCCAATAGGCCATGGCGGAGAAGAGCAGGGTCGAGATCGCCGCACTTTGCAGGATTTCCGGCATCAGCCCGGTTGCGGCAACGATGCCGAGCGGAAGATAGGCGATGGCGACCAGCAGCAGCGACCAGTTGTAGGCGCAGAAATAGCCGGCGAAGGCTTCCTCCCGCCCGGCCTCGCGCGCGACCAGTTGCATGGCGAGACCGAACATCGCCCAGCTGACGACATAGCCCAGAACGAACATGACGACGCCGCGCGTCCCGGAGACGAGCGCCGGCATGGCATGGACCTCCATCAGGAGGAAGACGGGCAGGGCAGCGGCAACCGCGAGGAAGGAGCGCTGGGCGCCGGTCGCCGAGCGATCGAGATAGGCCATGCCGGACGGCTCCAGCTTGGCGAGCAGGTAGACCCCGAACAGCGACGCGACGGTCTCCCGAACGCTCGGCAGAAGCTGGGAATGGGGCTGGGTCGTCATCGGCGCGTGATTGCTAGGCGGGGAACATGTGCCGAAGGATGGCGGTGTAGACATCGGTCAGGACACCGATGTCGGCTGCCTCCACATGCTCGTCAACCTGATGGATGGTGCGGCCCACCAGCCCCAGTTCGACGACCGGGCAATAGGCGCGGATGAAGCGCGCATCGGACGTGCCGCCGGTGGTCGAAAGTTCCGGCGTTCGCCCGGTCACCTCGCCGATGGCCGCGGTGACGAGATCGGTCAGCGCGCCGGGCTCGGTGACGAAGGCATCGCCGGAAGACTTCATCGCAAGATCGTAGGGCTTGCCGTCGGCATGGGCGTCGCAGCAGGCGCGAACCCAGGCCATCAGGCTTTCCCCGGTATGGCGATCGTTGTAGCGCGCGTTGAAGACGGCTTGGCCCTTGGCCGGGATCACGTTGGCCGCGAGGTTGCCGACGTCGATCGTGGTGATCTCCAGGTTCGACGGCGGGAAATGCGCTGACCCATTGTCGAGCGGCTTGGCCACCATGGCCGAAAGCATGCGCACCAGCCGTGGCAGGGGATTGTCGGCCCGGTCGGGATAGGCCGTGTGCCCCTGGACGCCGGATACGGTCAGATGGCCGGTCAGGCTGCCGCGCCGGCCGATCTTGATCATGTCGCCGAGGTTGTCGACGGAGGTCGGCTCGCCGACCACGCAGGCGTCGAGCCGGAGGCCCTGATCGGCAAGCCATTCCAGGACCTTGACCGTGCCGTTGACGGCCGGCCCCTCCTCATCGCCGGTGATCAGAAGGCTCAAGCGCCCGGCGGGCCGCCCGCGGTCGGCCAGGAAGCGCGCGGCGGCGGCGGCGAAACAGCCGATGGCGCCCTTCATGTCGCACGCCCCGCGGCCGTGGAGCCGGCCGTCGGCGACGATCGCGGCGAACGGATCATGGGTCCAGGCCGCCTTGTCGCCGGCCGGAACCACGTCGGTGTGGCCGGCGAAGCAGAAATGCGGGCTGCCCTCGCCGATCGTCGCGAACAGATTGTCGATCGGCGGCGTGCCCTCCGCCTCGAACGTCAGGCGATGGCAGGCGAAGCCGAGCGGTTCCAGCGCACGCGCCAGAACGTCGAGCGCGCCGGCGTCGGCCGGGGTCACACTCGGGCAACGGATCAGGGCCTGTGCCAGCGCCAGGGCATCGATCGGCGCGGCGGCGGTGGAGGGGTCCAGGGGCATGGCGGAATCAGTCCCGAAGCAGCTCGTTGATCGAGGTCTTGGCCCGGGTCTGGGCGTCGACGCGCTTGACGATCACCGCACAGGAAAGGCTCGGCATCGGGGCCCCCGTCGGGTCCTGCGGGCCCGGCAGGCTGCCCGGAACGACCACCGAGTAGGCGGGGACACGGCCACGGAAAATCTCCCCGGTCGCGCGGTCGACGATCTTGGTCGACGCCCCGATGAAGACGCCCATCGACAGGACCGAGCCCTCCTCGACAATGACCCCTTCGGCGACTTCCGAGCGGGCGCCGATGAAGCAGTCGTCCTCGATGATCACCGGGTTCGCCTGCAACGGCTCCAGAACACCGCCGATCCCGGCGCCGCCGGAGATGTGACAGTTCTTGCCGATCTGCGCACACGACCCGACCGTGGCCCAGGTGTCGACCATGGTGCCGCTGTCGACATAGGCCCCGACATTGACGAAGCTCGGCATCAGGACGACGCCCGGGGCGACATAGGCGGAACGGCGCACGACACAGTTCGGCACCGCGCGGAAGCCCGCCGCCTTGAAGTGGTCGGCATCCCATCCCGAAAACTTGGACGGCACCTTGTCCCACCAATGGCTTTCGCCATGGGCCGGATCGCTCGGCCCGCCGTGGATCGCCGTCATGTCGTGCAGGCGGAACGACAGCAGCACCGCCTTCTTCAGCCACTGGTTCACATGCCATTCGCCGCCCAGCTTCTCCGCGACGCGGTAGGTCCCGGCATCGAGCCCGGCAAGCGCGGTCTCGACGGCCTCCCGGCACCGGCCAGCGGTCAGCGGCGACACCTCGTCCCGCTTCTCCCAGGCTTCCTCTACGATCGGGCGGATCTGATCGGGCGTCATCAGTGGCGGTTCCTGTCGGCGGATGGGATCAACGGGCGGGCGCGTCGACGCGGGCGGCGACATCGTCGAGCCAGTCGATGATGTCGGTCGTGGTGTGATGGACATAGTCGCCGTCGGGGGCAAACGCCTTGTTGCCGGAATGATCGGCGGAGGTGCGCACCCAGACCGTGGTCATGCCCATGGCGGCCGCGGGTTTCAAGTTGCGCGCGATGTCCTCCAGCATCACCGCGTGGGTCGGGTCGACCTCGTGGCGCTTGACCAGATCGGCATAGGGGGCCGGGTCCGGCTTCGGGATGAAGTCGGCGGCGGCGATGTCGAAGATCGTTTCGAAGCGGTCGAGGATGCCGAGCCGCGCCAGCACATTCTCCGCATGCCGGGTCGAGGCGTTGGTGTAGATCAGCTTGCGGCCCGGCAGCCGGTCGAGGGCGCGGGCGAGACGCGCCTCCTCCTCGATGCCGGTCAGGTCGACGTCATGGACGTAGTCGAGGAAGGCCTGCGCATCGATGCCGTGTTCGAGCATCAGGCCGCGCAGGGTCGTGCCGTATTTCAGGAAGAAATCCTTCTGCAGCATGCGCGCGTCGTCATGGTGCAGTTCGAAATGCTTCTCGATGAAGCTGGTCATGCGCCGGCTGACCGACTGCATGACGTCGGAGCGCGGCGAGTAGAGCGTGTTGTCGAGGTCGAAGATCCAGACCTTGACACGGGTCGGGTCGATCGGCGGCCGCGCGGGCGGTTGCTCGTTCATGATCAAGGGCCTTTCCGGTTGATCGGGCGTGCCGCGGCTCGGATCCGGCCCGGGGCTGCGGTCAGTTTGTGGCTCGTGTCAGACCGCCGGGCGGCGGGCGTTCAGCGCTGTCGTCAGAGTGTCCGCGTCGAGATGGCCGAGCTCGCCGCCGACCGGCACGCCATGGGCCAGCCGGCTGACGGTGACGCCGAACGCCGCCAGCTCCGCCGTGAGGTAGTGGGCGGTGGTCTGTCCGTCCACCGTCGCCGACAGGGCCAGCACGATTTCCTTGATGTCGCCGTCCCTGACCCGCGAGATCAGGCGCGCGAGGTTGAGGTCATCGGGCCCGACCCCGTCGAGCGCGGAAAGCACGCCGCCGAGGACATGGTAGTGACCGCCGAAGGCCCGCGTCCGCTCCATCGCCCAAAGGTCGGAGACATGCTCGACGACGCAGATCGTGCCCGCGTCGCGGCGCGGGTCGGTGCAGATGTCGCACGGGTCGGTCATGTCGAGATTGCCGCAGATGCTGCACGGGCCGATACGCTCCGCCGCCTCCACCAAGGCGGCCGCGAGCGGCATCATCAGGACCTCCTTGCGCTCCAGCATGTGGAGGATGGCGCGCCGGGCGGAGCGTTGTCCCATGCCCGGCAGCCGCGCCATCAGCCGAACGACCTGGTCGATCGCCCCGTCACGCATCGTCCGGCCCTCCTGTCGCCGACGTCAGGCGATCGGATGGGCCGAGGCGTAAGGGTGCTCGATCGTGAACGACAGGCGCCCGATGCGGTCGATCGAGGCGTCGAGCTCGTCACCCGGACGCACGGCCGCCACCCCCTCCGGCGTGCCGGTGAAGATCAGGTCGCCGGCTTTGATCTCGACCAGCTTGGAGAGGTGGTTGATGATCTCCGGCACGCTCCAGATGAGCTGGCCGAGATCGGCGTCCTGGCGGGTCTCGCGATTGACCTCCAGCCGGATGCGGCCGCGGTCGACATGGCCGGCGATGGCCGCCGGGCGGATCGCCCCGCAGGGCGCCGACTGGTCGAAGCCCTTGGCCATGTCCCAGGGCTGCCCCGCCTTGCGATAGACGCTTTGCAGGTCGCGCCGGGTCAGGTCGACACCGACCGCGTAGCCGAAAATGTGATCGAGGGCGCGGTCGATCGGGATCTCCAGGTCATCCTGGCCGTTTTCGCGCGCACCGGTGCCGATCGCGACGACCAGTTCGACCTCGTGGTGCAGGTCCTCGGTCGATGGCGGATAGCGCACCACCCCGCGGTCCTGAACGATCGCGTCGGCCGGCTTGGAGAAGAAGAACGGCTTCTCCCGGTCCGGATCGCCGCCCATCTCGCGGACATGGGCGGCATAGTTGCGGCCAACGCAGTAGATGCGGTGGATCGGGAACCGCTCCTCGTTGCCGGCGACCGGCAGATAGGCCGGCGGCGGCGGGGTGAAGGTCCATTCGACCAGCGGGTAGGGGTACGGGGTCACGCTGCGCGGGTCCACGGGGACGGTTCCCTTCTCTGATTTTGAAGAACGGCAGGACGAATGCGGGATGGCTCAGGCAAGGCCGAGGGCGCGCCTGCGGACCATCTCGGCCTCACTGTAGAACGCATCGGCGTGAATGTCCCCGTCCGCCATGCCGTGTGACATGAGCAGACCGATGGTCGCCTCCACCATCACCGGCGGGCCGGCGAGATAGGCCTTGAAGCGGTCGAAGCAGCCGATGTCGGCGATCGCAACCTCGCCGACGAGTCCGGTCCGCCGCGCGGTCGCGGCCGCGGGCTCGCTCAGGACGACGTGGAAATGGAAGGTCGCGTGCTTTTGATCCAGCGCCTCGAAATGGCTGGCGAAGTAGACGTCGGCTTCGTCCCGGGCGCCGTAGTAGAGGTAGACGGGACGGTTGTCGCCGCGGCTGAGGGCCGCCTCGACGATGGCCTTCATCGGCGCGAGACCCGATCCGCCGGCGATGGCGAGCACCGGTCCGGCATGGTCGGTGCGCAGGAACGCGTCGCCGAGTGGGCCGTGCACGTCGGCCGTGTCGCCTTCCGTCAGGTGATCCCAGACGAAGAGGCTCGGCCCCTCGCCCTTGTTGCGGACATGAAGCTCGATCTCGCCCTCGGCCGGGTCGTTGGCGATCGAGTAGTCGCGTGCCGGCTGGTCGGCGAACGCGATCGACGCATACTGTCCGGGCCGGAAGCTTTCCGGCAGGAAGGCGCGCGCCTCCGCACCCTCCGGGCTGAGGCGAACCAGGCGGATGTCATGGGTCACACGGGCGAGCCGGCTCACCCGGCAAGTGAAGCGGCGCGGTGCCACGCGCGTGGCTGCGGCCATCGCTCAGGTCCTCGAAAGAAGCGGGCGGGAACCGTTGATGGCTCCCGCCCAGCAATATTCGCCCGATACCGGCCCGCTTCAATGCCGCGGACGGGCCGTCAGTCCGGCGTGAAGAGGTTGATCCGCTCGCCCTCGGCATTGCGGGTATCGTGCAAGCTGCCCGGCCGCCCGAGGGTCTCCATCGTCTTCAGGCCCTCGAGAAAGTCGGGGTCGTCGGACGTGTTGGCGATGAACCGGCGGTTGTCCGCCTCCAGCCGGCCGATCAGCACCCCCTGGATCGGGCGCCCGGCACGGTCGTGCACCACGGTGAAGGTTTCGATCCGGCCGCGGCCGGTCGGTTCCCACTCGATCTCCGGATAGTCGACCGCGTCGACCTCGCGCTGCGGGCGGTCCGGATCGGCGCGCAGTTTCGGCTCCGCGATCGGGGTGGTCGAGTAGATGCCGGCCGAGTGCTTGGTCAGGTAGCCGCCATTGGCGGTCACCATGCCGAAGGTGCCCGGCTTCGACCGGACCCTCTGCACCATTTCCGCGATCGAATGGGTGACGTAGTTGTTGCCGGGTCCGCCGAAATAGGGAAGGCCACCGGTGATGGTCAGGTCGCGCGGGTCGTCGGCGGCGATGCCGAGTTCGTCCATGGCGATCTCGACCGCGGAGGGAAAGCAGGAATAGAGATCGAAGGTGTCGATCTCCTTCGATGTCCGGCCCGCCTGGTCGAGGGCAGCGCGGGTGACCGCGGCGATCGCCGGGGAGGAGTGGTAGTCGCGCCGCTGGCTGACGAACAGGGTGTCGTGGGCGTCGGCACAGCCGTGCAGGTAGACGAAGTTGGCAGGATCGATGCCGAGTTCCTTGGCGTGGGCGACGGATGTCACCAGGACGGCGGCGGCCTGATCGATATAGACCATCGAGTTCAAGTACTTCGGATAGGGGAACCCGACCCAGCGGTTGGCGTCCGACGGCGTCACGATCTCCTCCGCCGAGCGGCGCACCTGGAACATGGCGAGCGGATTGTCGGCGGCGACATCGGTGAACCGCGCCATCAGCCGGCCGACCTCCGCCATGTGCTGGTCGAGGGTGCGGCCGCGATGGCGCGCCAGTTCAAGCTCGAACATCGGGTAGACGTGCACCGGCCTTGCGACCAGGTGGGCGCGCTCGCTCGGGTGCGCGTAAACGCTCTCCTGGCCGATCACGTCCGGCGTGTCGCCGGTGTCCTCGCCCCAGTCGACCTTGGTGCCCTCCTTCTTGGCCTTGGAGGAGGTCGCCAGCGCCTCCGCCCCGGCGAGCAGGCCGGCGGTCATCTCGCCACGGGTGATCGCCTCGCAGAAGCTGTTGATGATCAATTGCGGGGTGTTGCCGCCCGGGGTCGAGTAGTAGAGGCGGTCCGGGCTGGCGCCGATGCGGTTGGCGATCGAGCGCGGGAAGTTCGAGTACTTGGCCCCGACCATGTCCCATTCCGGCCGGGTGTCCGGGAAGGTCCGCATGACAGCGATGGTGTCGAGGCTGGCCAAGAGGCGTCCGGCCCGTGTCGCATCACCGCCGGCGGCGTCGCTGCCCGCCTTCTCGGTCACCGCGGTCAACAGGCCGAGCGGCGACAGCGCCTTCAGGACATCCGGTTCGCGCTGGGTGATCTGGGCCGATCCGATCAGGACCGGCGTCTTCGTCTCGTCCAAGGGTCATCCTCCCGGGCTTATCGTTGTTGCGCGCGGGAGACTGACATTCGCCGCCGCGCGATTTCAATGACGCCTGAGCGGGATGCGGTGCGGCAATGACCCGGTAGGTCGCCCCGCCTATTCGGCGGCGATGGCGAAGCCCCTGTCCCTGGCCGCGGCATGGGCGCGGACGGCTTGCCCGAACTCCTGGAACATCCGGCGCGAGAGCGGGTCCGCCCGGAACCACCGTTCCGGATGCCATTGGACGCCAAGCTGGAAGGTCGGCGCATTCTTGACGCGCACGGCCTCGATCGTGCCGTCCGGCGCCGTCGCCTCGACCTCCAGCCCGTCGGCGAGGTCGCGCACGGCCTGCTGATGGAGTGAGTTGATCATCACCGTGCGCGTCCCGGCGTATTGGTGGAGCGAGCCGCCCTCGACCAGGCTGATCCGGTGGCGCGGCTGCCATTTGGCGGTGAACGGCAGGCCCTTGTCGCCGCGATGGTTCATGCGGCCCGGGATCTCCTCCACCTTGCGGTGGAGGGTCCCGCCCATCACGACGTTCAGTTCCTGCAGGCCGCGGCAGATGGCGAAGATCGGCAACCCGGCTTCGAGGGCCGCCCGGATCAACGGCAGGGTGGTGGCGTCGCGGCGATCGTCGCGCAGCATTTCCGGATCGTCCAGATCGTCGCCGTAGTGATGCGGTTCGACGTTCGACGGGCTGCCGGTCAGCACCAGACCGTCGATCCGGCTGACGAAGTCCTCCGGCGCGATCATCGTGCCGATCGCCGGAACGATCAGCGGGCGTGCCCGCGAGCAGTCGGCGACGGCCCGGACATAGGTGTTGCCGACGGAATGGAACTCGAAGAACTCGTTGATCTTCTTGATACAGGCGGGGATTGCAACCAGCGGCTGCGGAGTAGTGTCGCGGGCCATGGGGTGCTCATCCTCGCCGGTTGCCGGGGCCGTGGTCGCACGCGCCGCAAACGCGCGCCTTTATTCCGCGCCTGCATTCGCTGCGCAGTCACGGAATATGGCACGCGACATGCTTGACCGCCAGGGCCGGTTTTTCGGTGGATGGCCTACGCGGTCGGCCTTAGGCGTCCTTCCGCGATCCGGGCTCGCCACGGCACGGACCGGTGCCGCGTCCGCCAAACGACTGAAGCTTCAGCGAAAATCCGAGCTGAGCGAACCGCGCCTCTGGACAAAGCTGCCGCGATCCCCTACGTTGGGAGGGTATTTAATTTCCCCTTGGTGTAGACCTTTTGTTGAGTGCCAGACAGTTTTTTCCGTCTGGCATTAGCGGGACAAGTTGTCCCGCGCTCCGCCGTCCCGCGATTTTTCGCGGGGACATCTACTGGTTGGGGAGGGAAAGTTGGCGCAGCGCGCAACTCTCTTCCAATTGGGGATGGACTTGGGGTACGCGCCAAGGAAGGCCCATGCGGAAGTTACGGGTACCGGCCCGGTTGTTCTGACACCGGTTGGTACCGCTTCGGTGGACCAGGACCCCTCGGCTGAGGCCGAGCCTAAGGACCACTTCATCATCCGGGATGGCAAATGCTATGCCGGCTCTCACCTGATCATCGATCTCTGGGGTGCATCCAGGCTCGATGATCTGGAACACATACGCTCGACCTTGATCGAGGCGGTGAAGAAGGCGGGTGCCACGCTCCTGCATATTCACCTCCACCACTTCACGCCGAATGGTGGCGTTTCGGGTGTCGCGGTTCTTGCCGAATCGCATATCTCGATCCACACATGGCCAGAGCGCAACTATGCCGCGCTCGACGTGTTCATGTGCGGTGACGCCGTTCCGATGGCGACGATCCCGGTGCTGGAAGAGGCATTCTCGCCCGGCAATACCGTGGTCGACGAGGTGATGCGCGGGGAAGTCCAGGATGATGAATCCGCGGATGAAGCCCCGGTACGCGAAACCGGTCTCAAGGTTATCCAGTGACCGATATCTGGTTCACGGAAACCCTGCACGCGGAGCTGCGACAGCAGCTCCGCGTCGACCGCGTCATCTACCGCAGCCAGACCGACCACCAGGACCTCGTGATCTTCGAGAACGAGGTGCTCGGCCGTGTCCTGGCCCTCGACGGTGTTGTCCAGATCACCGAAGCCGATGAGCACATCTATCAGGAGATGATGGCCCACGTGCCCCTGTTCGGGCACGGAGAGGTCCGAGAGGTCCTGATCGTGGGCGGCGGCGATGGTGGCATCCTCAAACGCTGCCTCATGCATTCGGTCGAGCGCGTCACGATGGTCGAGATCGACCGCGGTGTCGTCGATCTCAGCCGGGAGTTCCTGCCCTCGATCTCCGATGGCGCTTTCGACGACCCGCGCTTCGACCTGGTGATCGCCGACGGGCGCGAATTCATGGCCGCGACCGATCGCCGGTACGATGTTATCATCGTCGATTCGACCGACCCCATCGGGCCGGGCGAGGCGCTGTTCACGCAGGAGTTCTACCGCAACTGCCTGCGCGCCATGGCGGACCCGGGGGTCCTGATCACCCAGTCCTCCGTGCCGTTCGTGCAGATGGCGGAGTTCCGCACCAGTGCCCGCCGGCTGCAGTCGGTATTCCCGAGCGTGCGGTTCTTCGCGGCCCCCGTGCCGACCTACTACGGCGGCCTCATGACCCTCGGCTGGTCGTCCAACGACCCGACCCTGATCGAGCGCATGAACGAGGGGCTGGAGGCGCGGGTGGCCGCGGCCGGGCTCGACACCCGCTACTACACGGCGGCAATCCACAAGGCGGCGTTCGCGCTGCCCCGCGATCTCGAACGGGTCATCGCCGAGGAGGCGCCGGGCGCCTGATCGCGCCCGGCTGACCTTACTGCCGGGCGCGCGGCGCGGACGAGGGCATCGGCTCCTCATCGCTTGTCCGATGCCGCTGGTCGGCCGGTTTGAGATCGACCGGCCGGCCAAGCGCGTGGCTCAACTCGACGAAGAACACTTCCCGCTCGAAGGTCGGCGTGCCGTCCTGATCCAGCACCATCGGCAGGCGTCCGGCCACCTCGAACACCTTGGGCCGGGGCTGCCCGTTGCGGTCGATGGCGATGCCGCGCACCGACGAGAACGGGTCGTGCAGCACGTCGTCGAGCGCGAACAGGCGCGAGAAGAGCGAGCGGGCGCGGCTGTCCTCCGGCTCGACCGGGCGGCCCAGCGCCTTTTCCATGGCACCGTCGAGGAGTGCCAGATCGGCCGGTCCGCGGCAGCGGCCGAAGGTTTGATAGAGGTGGAAGAGCGCGCCCGCGGGCACCTCGCCCGCCTCATGCGCGGGCGCTGGTTCCGGCGCGTGCTCGTCCGGCCAGGTCCATTCTTCCAGATCGGCGGACAGCAGCATGCCGCGCCCCGGCCCCCTCGTCTACGACACCCCCGATAGCCCCTTACTCGGCAGGGGCAACCGCCGTGTTGTCAAGCGGACGCGGACACAAAGGCGCGGTGATCGCTGCCAGCCCGGTCACCCCGTCGGATCGTGCCGGGTCCGCCCCGACCGCGATCTCCAGGGCCGCGATCTGCTCGCCGGCCCGCGCACGAAAGGCGAAGCTCTCCAGCGACTTGGCCCCGCTCATGGTGCCGAAGGGGCCGTAGCTCAGACGGTTGCGCGTCCCGATTTCCAGCCGGACCAGGCTGGGCTCGCCGTCGATCGTCCCGACATAGCCGGTCACGTCGGTCACGAAATCGCATTGGTCGAGCACGACCTCCTCGGTCGCCGGCCCGCCGACACCCATCGGCTCCGACCAGCGGTCGCCGTAGAGCACCTGGAGCGAGCGCACGGCGTTGTCGGCCCCGACGATCAGCCGTCGGATCGGCTCGTCCCGGTTCAGGCGCGCCAGGATCACCTCCGGCGGGACTTCGTCGGCCCCCTGGCCCACCGGCCCGAAGCGGCCCGCGGCCTGGTACAGGCGTTCCACTCCGGGGCAGGCACAGGGGTCCAGGCTGTTCTCTTGCGCCGCGGCCGGACCGGACAAGCCCACCCCGATCAGAGCCAAGACAGCCGGCGTCCACCGCATCATCGTCGACACCCTTCGGTTCCGCGTCGCTCAAGGTGGCTGGGCCGCCACCCCGTTTTGACCCCAGTTGTTCACGACCAGTACTTAAGCGGCGCATGCCGCCTGGGCAAAAGCCACGGGCCGCAACACCGCCAGCGCGCGTATGGTTTCCTGACCGTCTGTTGCCGATGGATCACCCCTGGTCGGCTTCCGCCCGGTCCTCCGGGATCGATCCGGTCGCCAGGAACGCGATCCATTGGTCCTCGGTCAGGACGGTCACGCCCGCTTCCTTCGCCTTCTTGAGCTTGGAGCCGGCATCCGCACCGGCAACCAGGTAGTCGGTCTTCTTGGAAACCGAGCCGGCGACCTTGGCGCCCAGGTTCTCCGCCTGGGCCTTCGCCTCGCTGCGGGTGAGCCGGTCGAGGGTGCCGGTGAAGACCACGGTCTTGGCGCTGATCGGGCTTTCGGCACTGCGCCGGTCGATGAATTCCTCGACGGTGACGTGCCGGGTGAGGGCCGCCACCGCCTCCCGGTTATGCGGTTCGGCGAAGAAGTCGATCAGGTCGCGGGCGACCGACTGACCGATGCCGTCGATGCCGATCAAATCGCCATAGGCCTCGCTCTCGGCATCGGTGGCTGCCGTCATCGCGGCGATCAGGGCGTCGAGGCTGCCGTAGTGGCGCGCCAGCAGGCGACCGGTGGTCTGGCCGACCTGGCGAATGCCGAGCGCGTAGATGAAGCGGTCGAGCGCGATCGTCCGCCGCGCGTCGATGGCGTCGAAC
>CAYNIS010000013.1:0-13388 GCA_964397055.1 uncultured Rhodospirillaceae bacterium
GATGCGGGTCATCGCCGGGCTGGTGCCGCCGACCACCGGCCTGGTCCGCATCGTCGGCGCGGACGTCCGCACCTGGCACCCGGACCTGATCGGCGGCTATCTCGGATACCTGCCGCAGGATGTTCAGGTCGTGTCCGGCACGGTTCGGGAGATGATCAGCCGCATGCAGCCGGACGCGACCGATGCCGAGGTCATCAAGGCGGCCCGGCAGGCCGGCGTCCACGACCTCATTCTCGCCTTGCCGGAGGGCTATGACACGCCGATCGGCGAGGGCGGGGTGCCCCTGTCGGGCGGGCAGCGCCAGCGTCTCGGCCTGGCGCGCGCGTTCTTCCGGGAACCGCCGATCCTGCTGTTGGACGAACCGAACGCCAATCTCGACCCGGCGGGGGAGGCGGCCCTGCATTCGGCCCTGGAACTGGCCCAGGACTGGGCCGCCTCCATCGTCCTGGTGACGCACCGGTCGAGCCTGCTCGCCGTGGTCGACCAGATCGTGCTGATGCGCAACGGCGCCATCGACGACTACGGCAACCGGGACGAGGTGCTGCGCCGCCTGCGCGGTGAGGGCCCGCCGGCCGAACGGCCGCGGGTCGCCGCCCAGCCGGCCGAGTGACGAGAGGGAGGAGACCCCATGTCCCAGGCCCTGATTGATGCCGGCGCGCCCGAGTCCGGGCCGGCCGGCGAGGTGGTCCCGGCCGAGGAGCGTCGGGCCGTCGACAGCTATCGCCCGCGGGCGCTGGCCGATCCGTTCGAGGAGCCGCCGCCCGGCAATCTCGGCAGCCCGATGGGCTTCATCACCTTCGGCCTGTGGGTGATCCTGATCGCGTTCGGCGGCTTCGGCACCTGGGCGGCGACAGCGCCGTTGAGCTCTGCGGCGATCGCGCCCGGCATCCTCGCCGTCGAGAACAAGCGCAAGACGGTCCAGCATCTGGAGGGCGGCATCATCTCCGCGATCCACGTGCGCGAGGGCGACGAGGTCGCCAAGGGCGACGTCCTCCTGGAGCTGGAGCCGGTCCGTGCCGAAACCAACCTCAACCAGGTCGAGGCGGAGTACGTGGTGCAGCTGGCCCGGCGCGACCGTCTGGTCGCCGAACGGGACGGCGCGGAAGACATCGCCTTCACACCGTATCTCAAAGAGCGCGCGGGCGATCCGACCGTCGCCAGCCATATCGACAACCAGGCGGCCCTGTTCCGCAGCCGCCGGCGCAACCTTTTCGGTCAGCTTACGGTGCTGGACGAACAGATCGCGCGCTCGGTCGAGGAGGCGAACGGTCTCGCCAGCCGCATCAATGCCGAGGAGCGCTCGCTCGCCCTGTTGCGAGAGGAGGTGCGCGCGGTCAAGACCCTGTTCGACCAGGGCCTGACTCCGCGCAACCGGCTGCTCGCGGTCCAGCGGGAGGAAACGCTGATCTCCGGCCGGGTTCAGGAACTGCAGGCGACCGCGGCGGCCTCTCGCCGGCGGGTGGCGGAGCTGGAGCAGGAGAAGCTGAACCTCGTCCAGCAGTACGAGCGCGAGGTGTTCGAGGACCTGGAGCGGGTCCAGCTGTCGATCGAGGACCTGGAGATCCGGCGAACGGCGGCGGAGGACGTGGTCAGCCGGATCGCCATCCGGGCACCCGAGGCGGGGGAGGTCACCGGCCTGCAGGTCGTCTCCACCGGGCAGGTGATCTCTCCCGGCGAAACGCTGATGGAGCTGGTGCCGGAGGACAACCTGATCGTCGAGGCGCTGCTGAAGCCGACCGACATCGATGTCGTGCGCGAGGGCATGGATGCCCGCATCCGCTTGTCGGCCTTCAACTTCCGCACCGCCCCGCCGGTTGACGCGCGGGTGATCCACGTCTCCGCCGACCGGGTGACGGACGAGCGATCCAGGACGTCCGCCTATCTGGTGCAGCTCGAGTTCACCCAGAGCTTCGAGGAGCCGCCGCTCGACGCGCTGGAGCTGTTCCCCGGCATGGATGCGGAGGTGATGATCCTGCTCGGCGAACGCACGCTGGTCGACTACATGGCCCAGCCGATCCTCGACACCCTCAACCGCGGCTTCCGCGAGGAATAGGTCGCGATCCCGCCCGCATCCGCCGGTCGGCGACCGGGCGTGACAGGTGGCGGCGGCCTTGTCATGGTCGCCCGCGACAGACCCCTGAACGATCGGACCGTCGATGATTTCCTACACCACTGCGAAGATGGACCACGGGCTGCCGCGCAATCCGTTCAAGGCGCTGGTCGCCCCGCGGCCGATCGGCTGGATTTCCTCCGTCAGTCGCGACGGTGCGGTCAACCTCGCCCCCTACAGCTTCTTCAACGCCGTTTCCGACCCGCCGCCGATGGTCGTCTTCTCCGGCGATTGCGGTCCAGATGGCGCGCACAAGGACAGCGTGCGCAACATCGAGGAGACCGGCGAGTTCGTCTGCAACCTCGTCACTCATGAACTTGTCCACCAGATGAACACGTCCTCCGCCGGGGTCGGGCCGGAGGTCGACGAGTTCGACACCGCGGGCCTCACCAAGGAAGCGTCGCTGCTGGTCGCGCCGCCGCGCGTCAAGGAAGCCAAGGCGCAGATGGAATGCCGGCTGACCCAGCTCGTCCCGCTGCCGGAGCGGGCGCCCGGCATGCGCCACACCCTGGTGATCGGGGAGGTGGTCGCCATCCACATCGACGAGGCGATCCTGACCGACGGCTTCGTCGACTATCGCAAGGCCGGCCACCTCGCCCGGCTCGGCTACATGGACTACGCCTACCTTACCGACACCTTCTCGCTCGACCGTCCCGGCTGAGTCCGGCGCCGGCCGACGGCGGGAGAGGGCGAATGACCGACGCGCGAGACCCTGGCGAGCAGAAGGCGCCGCCGCACGGGGCAGCCGAAGAGGCGCCTGGCGAGACGCCCCGCACCGACATCGGCCCGGGCGGCGACGCACCGGCGAACGAGGACCAGCCGGAGGCGGTGGCCGTCGACCTCTCCGACGGCGAGCCGATCTTCGTCCTGGAGGGCTGGCAGGCGATCCGCGCCGTCATGATCCAGGTCGGCGGCATGCTGGTCGTCGCCCTGATCGTGTTCGCCATCGCCAGCCAGAACTGGCGGCTGATCGGCAATGTCGTGATCGGCATGGCCGCGGTCGTGGTGATCGGCAGCCTGCTCTTCGGGGCGATGCCGGCCCTGCCGCCGGGCGCGCGTCGGGTCATCCGGCGCTTTGCCTTTGCCGTCGGCCTCATCGTCACATCCGGGATCCTGGCGGCATCCGGGGTCGTGTTGATGACGCTCGCGGGCGGCATGCGCCAGCACGGCCGCCTGTCGCCGCCCCTCGACCTTCTCGACTTCCCGTTGGGCCCCACCGTGACCCTGATCGTCGCCGGCTACGTCTGCGTCGTATCGACCCTGTTCCTGGCCACCCTGCTGCGCTCGCGCGACTGGGTCGGCCGGCGGCGCATGGTGCCGCTGATCCCGGGCATCCTGTTCTGGGCCGTCGGCTGGGCGACGATGCCCGCCGACTTCCTGCGCACGCTGTTCTGAACGGTTTCAGACCGCCTGGGTCAGACCTGGTCGGGTGCGCGCTGGCTGGGCTGTCTTGAGGGTGACCGCGATGTCGGGCTCGGCCGCGGCGAAATCAACACCCCGGCTGATGTCCGACACGCCGTTCTCCAGCACCATGGTCGGCTCGAGGCCCTTCTTCTCCAGCTTCGACGACACCGCTTCGACGCCCAGCTTGTAGCCGGCGAAGCCCAGCGTGTCGTTGTAGTTGAGAGCGGTGATCGACGCGTTGCAGCCGTGTTTCTGCCAGGCGCTGTCGACGTCGCAGGCATCGGCGACGCCAACGTCGACGTGGCTGTCGCCGATCATGATCGCCTCATCCGGGCGCTTGCCGAAATCGTCCAGCACCTGACGCAGTCCGCCGGGATTGGGCTTGATCGTCAGTTCGCCCGCCGCATCGACATGGGGCAGGGCGACGGTCTTCGCCCGCACGTCCGCAAGGTAGGGGGCGAGGCCGGGATCGGCGACGGGCATGGCCGGGGCGGACGAGCCCGCCGGCTCTTCCTGGGCGTAGATGCGGTCGACCATGTCCAGGAACTTGACCCCCGCCGGCAGGACGCCGGCGTCATCGACCTTCTTCGCCGCGCCGCCAGCTTGAGGGCTGTCGCCTCGGCGGTGCCGTCGGTCAGGAAGGCGACCTTGACCCCGTTGCGCGCGCCGTTCTCGTCGAGGGCGATGTCCTGGAAGGTTCCCGGAACGTCCTGGAAGAATTCCACCATCTCAGCGTATTCGCGGCGGAAATCGTGGGCGTAGGTGGCGTCGGCCTTCTGGTCCGGCTGCATGAAATCGAGCTTGCCGACGAGATCGCCGGGGTTGCCGTAGACATCGAAGAACAGGTTGGTCTTGCCGCTGCTGTCGGCGAGCTTCTCCATCGCCTCGGCGCGGGCCCGCTCCTTGAACTCGTCCGCGGTCAGCCCGCGGCTCGTCGCCATCTTGGTCACCACGTCCGCGCCGGCGGCGGCGAGGAAGGTGAAATGGTCCATGACGGTGCCGTCGATGTCGAACACTGCCAAGGACTTGGTCGGCTTGTCGGCCACGATCGGCCTCCTTGTCGCTCCGGTCAGGCGGCGCGGTTGAGCACCCCGCGATCGACTGCGGTCAGGATGGTCGCGATGTCCCGCCACGGGGCGACCGGGCTGCCGTCGTCCTTCAGGACCTCGACCCCGCGCCCGCGGCAATAGTCGAATAGCTCGAAACGGTCGCGTTCCATCAGCTCCTGGTAGATCTCGTCGAGCTTCGGGTTGGAATAGTCCGGGACCATTCCGAACAGCCTCATCAGAAGCCCGTCGGTTTCCGGGTTGAGCCGGGCTTCGGCGACATGGTCCTCATCCGGGATCGGGGCCGGCGGCGGCACCAGGTCGACGGCGCGGATCAGCTGCTTCACGTTCATGGCGGTGATCTCCCCCTTCACATCGACGCCCGGGCGCGCAGGCCCTGGGTCGCCTTCACCTCGACCGTGGTGCCGAGATCCGGCGCCTGATGCGGCCGCTCACTCTTCATGTCGAACATCCGGTTGATGTCGCTGACACCCCCCTCGGCGACATGGTCGGCCCATTCGCCCTTGGCCTTCATCTTCTCGCCAACCGGCTCGACGCCGATCTTGTAGCCGGGGTTGCCGATCGCGTCGTTGTAGGCGATGGCCTCGGCCGAGCAGTTGCAGCCGTCATACTGCCAGACCGTGTCGACGCCGTTCCTGTTGCCGGTGCCCATGTCGACATGGCCGTCCCCGCACATGAACGCCTCTTCCGGTGCCCGGTCGAAATCCTGCAGGATCTTGGCGAGGCTTGTCGGGTCCGGCTTGGCGGTCCCCGGCGGCAGAACATGCATCTTGGCATCGATCTGGGCGAAATAGGGTGCGAGTTCCGGATCCTCGACCGGCATCGCCGGTGTCGCGCTGTCATCGGGATCCGGCTGGCAATAGAGCCCGTCGACCATGTCCATGAATTTCTTGCCCTCCGGCAGGCCACCGGCCTCGTCGGCGTGCTTCAGCGCGAAGGCCAGGCGTTCGCGCACCGCGGTGCGCGTGCCGTCGGTCAGCAGGACGAGGTTGACGCCGTTGCGCTCGCCGTCCTGGTCGAGGGTCATCGCCTTGAAGCTCTCCTGGACGTCCGGGAAGAACCTCATCTCGGCCGCATACTTCTCCTTGAACATCTTGGAGAAGCGCTCGTCGCCGGCCTGCGGCGGCTGGAACGCCGGCACCACCGAAAGATAGCCCGACGGGTCGTTGTAGGCGTGACTGAAGCGGTCGAACATCTCCGACTTCTCTGGCGCCGACAGGCACCAGTCCTGGGCGGCCTTCTTGAACTCGTCCGGGGTCATCCCGCGGCTGACCGCCATCGCCTCGATCACCGGCTTGGCGGCCTTGCAGAGGACCTCGAAGTGATCGAGGACGGTGCCGTCGATGTCGTAGACCCCGATGGATTTCTGAGGCTTGTCGGCCATGGCCGCGTCCCTTCCGAGTAGGCGTCGGTTTCCGGGGTGACTGGACCCGATCAGTTGGCAGCCATGGCCTTCGGCCGGGTCGGCAGCAACGGATCATCCTTGCGCGCGGGGCCGGTCGTCGGCCGCTGGCCTTCCAATGTCTGGCTCAGGGCCGGGGCGGCATGGGGCCGGTCGCTCTTGAATTCATAGAAATCGCGGATGTCGCTGCAGCCGTTTTCGGCGATGTGATCGGCCAGGACACCCTCGCGCACCATTTTCGACGAGGTGGCTTCGAGCCCGATGACGTAGTGGCCGTCGCCGATTTCGTCCTGCATGCGCACGGTTTCGGGCGGCACGTCCGCGCCGTCCTTCTGCCAGACGAATTCCACCCCGGTACTGACCGCGGCCCCGCCATCATTGACGGTATCGCCGACCATCACGGTCTCCACCGGCATGCGGCCGAAGTCGGACATCACCTGTTCCAGGCCGGCGGGGTCGGGTTTGTGGGTGCCCGGTGGCAGCGCGACGGTCTTCTTCGCGATCGCGTCGACATAGGGGCGCAGGGCCGGGTCCATGGTCGGCATCGCCGCTTCGATCGCGGCGACCCCTGGCGGGTCGGGCTGGGTGTAGACCGCATCGACCAGGTCCATGAACTTGACCCCCTCCGGCAGGACACCGGCTTCGTCGGCCTTCTTGGCGCACAGCGCCAGGCGCTGGATGACGGCGGATCGCTGCCCGTCGGTCAGGAACGCAATGCCGACACCGTTGCGGTCGTTGTTTTCGTCGAGGGCGATGTTCGCGAAGGTCTCCGGCACGTCGTCGAAGAAGCGCATCTCCTGGTTGAACGACTTGCGCAGGTCGTGTTCCAGGAGGTCGTCACTGTCGCGGCGCGGCTGCAGGAAGTCCATGACGTCGATGACCTTGCCCGGCGAATTCAGGATCATGCCGAACTGGTCGCTCTTGCCGCCGGTGCGTTTCACCTCCGCATGGGCGGAGGCCTGCATCTTCGCGCGCAGTTCGTCCCGGGTCATGCCGCGGCTCTCGGCCAGCTTCTCGTGGAACGGGTCGACCACCCGGCGCATCGTGTCGAAGAAGTCGAGCACGGTGCCGTCGATGTCGAAGACGGCCAGGGATTTGACCGGTTTGTCAGGCATTCATCGGTCCTTGGGAAAGATCGGGGGCCCGGCCTGTGGCGGCGGGCGAACTTGTGGAGGGGAGCGCCATCGTCACGCGGCCATCAGCACACCGGCCTCGCGCGCGCGCAGGACGACGAGGATGTCGCGCCAGGCGACGACCGGGCTGCCATCCTCCTTCAGGACCTCGACCCCGCGCCGGCGACACTCGTCGTAGAGGTTGATCGGGTCCTCCTCGAACGTTGCCCGGTAGAGCTGGTCGAGGGCGTCGTTGGAATAGTCCGGCACCATCCCGAAGAGGTTGAGGAGGAGCCCGTCGTATTCGGGATCGATCTGCGCCTCGTAGCGCAGGTCCGGATCGGTGGGGGCGGGGGCCGCTTCGGCGATGTGGTCGGCGGCTTGGATCAGGCTGGCCATGTCAGTCGTAACTCCGCGGTTCTCGATAGCTTCGATGCGTGTGTCAGGCGGACATCGTCGCGCGCGTGCGCGGCGCCCGGCTGGCGAGGCTGCGGTCGGCGGTGACCGCGTCGAACTTCGGCGTGTCGGCGTGTGCCCGATCGCTCTTGAACTCATAGGCGTCGAGAAGGGTCTGGATGCCCCGGTCGGCAACCACGTCCGGGGTGACGCCGGCGGCATCCATCTTGGCCTTCGTCGCCTCGATCCCGACGACATAGCTCGGCTGGATCTCGTGCTGCATCTGGACTGTCGCGGGCGGGACGTCGGCGCCTTGCCGCTGCCAGACGAATTCCACGCCCGGGCAGTTCTTGGCGGCACCCCCGTCATTGACGGTGTCGCCGACCATGATCGTCTCCTCCGGCGTGCGGCCGAAGTCGTCCATCACCTTGATCAGGCCGTTCGGGCCGGGCTTATGGGTGTTGGCCGGCAGTGCCTCGGTCTTCGCCGCGATCTCTTCGAGATAGGGGCGCAAGGCCGGGTCGGCGGTCGGGATCGCGGCCTCGATCGCGGAAATGCCGGGCGCATCCGGCTGGGTGTAGACCCGGTCGACCAGGTCCATGAACTTGACCCCCGCCGGCAGGACGCCGCTTTCGTCCGCCTTTTTGGCGCACAGGGCGAGGCGCTGGACCACGGCGGAACGCTGCCCGTCGGTCAGGAAGGCGATGTTGACGCCGTTGCGCTGGCCGTCCTGGTCCAGCGTCATCTCGGCAAAGCTGTTGGCGACGTCGGGGAACAGTTGCATTTCCTTGGCGAAGTCGCGCCGCAGGTCATGGGCCAGAAGGTCGTCGCCCTCCTGCCGGGGCTGCAGGAACGCCATCACGTCGATGATCTTGGCCGGGCTGTTGAGAACGATGCCGAACTGGTCGTTCTTGCCGCCGCTCTCCTCATACGCGCGCTGGGCGGTTTCCTGAATCTTCTGCCGAAGTTCGGGCACGGTCATGCCGCGGCTGGTGGCGAGCTTCTCGTGGAATGGCTCGACCACGCGGCGCATCGTGTCGAAGAAGTCAAGGACGGTGCCGTCGATATCGAAAACGGCGAGGGACTTCTCAGGTTTGCCTGGGGCTTGCGGACTGACGGCCATGGATCGCGGGCTTCCTTTTTTGAAAAGACGCTCACCTGTTCCAGACCGGCTTCGCGGGATAGGCGCGCGAAACCGCCTTCGGGCCGGACGCCGCGCGGCACGCGACATCAAAGCCGGAAGGCAGAGCAATGAGCGGATTGTCGTTGAGAAGCGGTTAAGGTCGCGGCAAACGATGCCGCCTGGACGAACCGCCTCAATCAAGGGCATCCTGCCTGAAACGGCCCGAAAAGTCTTGTCTTTTCGAAAAGCCGTCACGTCCCGAGACCGGAGATCCCCTGCCGCCATGTCCGATCTGGCCCCTGTCATCGCGCGTATCGACGCCGACCTGGACGCCGCCGTCGAGCGGTTGCGTGACGTGTTGCGCATCCCTTCGATCTCGACCGATCCGGCCTACAAGGACGAGACTCGGCGCGCCGGCCAGTGGATGGTCGACCAGCTGAAGGAAATCGGCTTCGACGTGACCCTGCACGATACGCCGGGCCATCCCATGGTGGTCGGGCATCATCCCGGTCCGGACGGCTACAAGGGGCCGCGGGTCCTCTATTACGGCCACTACGATGTGCAGCCGCCCGATCCCCTCGAGCTGTGGGAGAGCGGGCCGTTCGACCCGATCCTGGTGGAGGCCGAGCATGGCCCGCGCGTGGTCGCCCGGGGCGCGGTCGACGACAAGGGCCAGGTGATGACCTGGATCGAGGCGATGCGCGCCTGGAAGGCTGTGCATGGCAGCTTGCCGATCGCGATCACCGTCCTCCTGGAGGGGGAGGAGGAGTCCGGCTCGCCGTCGCTGATCCCGTTCCTGGAAGCGAACAGGGATCTCCTGAAGGCGGACTTCTGCCTGGTCACCGACACCGGCAGCTGGGACATCGTGACCCCGGCAATCACGACCCGCCTGCGCGGCATGGTCGGCTGCGAAATCCGCCTGCATGGCCCCAACCGGGACCTTCATTCCGGCATGTACGGGGGGGCGGTCCTCAACCCGGTGACGGCCCTGGCGAAGGTGGTGGCCCAGCTTCATGACGACTATGGCCGGGTCACCATCCCCGGCTTCTATGACGACGTCGTCGACCTGACGCCTGAGGAACGGGCGGAATGGGAAGCGCTCGGCTATCGCAACGATCTGTTCCTGGAGTCGATCGGTCTTTCAAAGAGTGTGGGAGAGATCGGCTATTCGCCGATGGAACGGGTCTGGGCGCGGCCCACCTGCGAGCTCAACGGCATCTATGGCGGCTATACCGGCGCCGGCACCAAGACCGTGATCGGTGCCCATGCCACCGCCAAGATCACCTGCCGCCTGGTCGCCAACCAGGATCCCGCGAAAATCCGTGCCGGGATCGAGCAGTTCCTGAACGAGCGCACGCCGCCCGACGGCCGCTGGGAGATCACCATGGGCAAGGGCAGCCGGGCGATCCATGTCGGCCCGGATTCGGCCTACGTCCGGGCGGCCGCCCGCGGGCTGACCGATGTCTATGCCAAGGACCCGGTGATGATGGGCATGGGCGGGTCGATCCCGGTGGTCGGCATGATCCAGGACATCCTTGGCTTCGACAGCGTGCTCGTCGGCTTCGGGCTGGAGGACGACAAGGTCCACTCCCCGAACGAGAAGTTCGAGGTCAAGGCGTTCCACAACGGCATGAAGAGCCATGCCGCGATCATGGGCCGGATCGCCGAACTGAACGCCTGACGCGGGACCGGGCGAATGGGCGCCGTTAGGCTTGCGTCAACCGTTGCGGCGGCAAAATGGCCCCACCCCATGTGGGGGCACGCCCGATGGGAGTCTGGACGCGCCATGGGACTGCTGATCGGGTCCGCTGTCATTCTGGTCCTGGCAGGGCTGCTCTTCGGCTTCACGCAGGTGACGCCGAAGCCCATGGCCCTCGCTGACTCGGGCGGAACGCCCCGGGCGGTGGAGATGACCGTCGAGGGTGATCGACGGCCGGTCTCCGGCCAGGCGATGGCCGCGGTCGTCCGGCCGCCGATGGCGCTGCCGGCTTCGCTGACCGGCAATCCTTTCGCCGGTGACGCGCCGTCCGCGGCCGCGTGGCCGCGATTGAGCGAAGAACTTTCCGGGCTCAGCGTCGCCTATCCGCCGGAATGGTCGGTTCTGCGCGACGAGGCCGGGCAGATTTCGATCGGTCTCGCCGCCGACGGTGTTGCCTGCCACGTCGCGCTGCGCGGCGACCAGGGGACCGGCGACCTCGATCAGCGCGCGCTCGATGCGACCTACAACCAGGGCGACATGGCGCTTGTCGGGCCGGTCATCCGGGTCCACGCGCAGGCCCGCGGCGACGCCGAACCGATTCTGCACCAGGCCGGCATCACCGAGATTGCCGGCGGCCCGGCCAATCACGCCCGCTATTCGATCGCCGCCGGCCCCGAATCCGGACTGCCCCAGGTCACCGCCCGCGCGTCCATCCGCTGGCTGCCCGGTCGGACCCTGGCGCTGTGGTGCGTCGCCCCGGCGACGCGCTACGAGACGCTGGCGCCCGCCTTCGACCGGGTCCGCCGGTCGCTGCGCCTCGTCGAGCGCGGCTGACCGCTCACGCAGTTTCCAGCCGGACTGAACCGGTCTGGTGGCCCGGAAAATGCGCGACCCATTGAATCGTAGCGCGAATCGCCGTCTGAGCCTGATTCAGTCTGCTCGGGACTTGCGTTAGCGCCGCCCCTGGTGTCCCGGGTGCGTTGGCCGCAAAGTCGGTGCAACGACAACGGCACCATGAGGTGAGGATGCCATGACGGCGGAAGCAGACAAGCAGGCCCTGGGCGGCATCGTGACCGAGGTCCGGGGGCGGGTCCTGATGATCGGGATCGACCGGGCGGCCAAGAAGAACGGCATGACCCATCCGATGCTGGACGGCATCGCCGAAGCCTATGACCGGCTGGAGAGCGATCCGCAGCTCTGGGTCGGTGTGCTCCACCCGCTCGGACCCGACTTCACCGCCGGGCTCGATCTTGCCAGGCTGGACCGCGGCCGGCCGCTCTTCCCCGACAATCTGATCGATCCGGTGCAACTGCGCCCGCCGTGGCGCACCAAGCCGATCGTCACCGCCGTGCGCGGCATCACCTTCACCATCGGGATCGAACTGATGCTGGCGACCGACATCGTGGTCGCCGGCAGCGATTGCCGGCTTTCCCAGCTGGAGGTGAAGCGGTCCCTGGTGCCGACCTGCGGGGCGAACAGCCGCATGGTGGCGCGCGCCGGCTGGGGCAACGCCATGCGCTATCTTCTGACCGGGGACGAGTTCGACGCCGAAACCGCCCTTCGCCTCGGTTTCGTTCAGGAAGTCGTCGCCCCCGACGCAGTGGTCGACCGCGCGGTGGAGATCGCCGAACGCATCGCCGAGCAGGCGCCGCGGGCCGTGCGCGGGGTCATCGAGAATGCCCGCACCGCGGTCGAACGGGGCGACGCGGCGGCGGGTCAGGGCGCGCGCGCGATCAGCCATCGACTGCGCGGCACGGAGGATTTCCAGGAGGGGCTGAATTCCTTCCTGGAGCGCCGAGCGGCCCGCTTCACGGGGCGTTGACGGGGTCCTCGCGGGGACGCTGTGGACCGGCCGCCCACTGCCGCTGCCGACCTTTACGAAGCGTTAAGCATTGCCAATCGGGCACAAGGAGCGTAGGGTCAAACCAATGGGTCGGAGAAGTCCGCCCGCGCTCCTTTTAAAATCTGCTCTGTTGTGGCAGGGACCCGTCCGGGCCCCTGCCTTTTTGCGGTATGTCACCGGTGCAGGGCACCGGCTTCGTTCCAAGGACAGCCCGATGCGTCACGTCTTCGACCTAGTCGAAACCAGGATTTCCATGCGCGATACCATGGCCAGTCTCGCAACGGTCAAGGATGTCGAGGAACGCCGCGACTTGGCGCACCTCTACGGCCAGCTGATGACGAGTCACAACGACATCGTCGAACAGCTGTCGAAGGTGGAACCATCCGACGATCCCGCCTCTGACCACGCGATCATCGAAGCCTGCCCCGCGTTGAAGCGCCAGATCGCCACGACGACGGCGGCGGGCGGGGCCGATGCGGCAATGCCGGAGCAGAGCGAGGACGTTCTGACCAAGTCCCCGCAGATCGCGGAGATGAGCAGGACGTTCGTCGACCCGGTTCTGGCCGACCTCTCGGAAAACGAGGCGGCAATGACCGCCCTTTCCAGGAAGGACCCGTCTTTGGCCGAACGGGTGCAGTCGGCAGCGGCAGAGGACGGCGGCAAGCCGTCGTTCGACGATCTGTCGATCCGGGAGAAAGCGACCTACCTCGCCGACATCGCAACCGACGCCGCGTTCAAAGAATCGAAACTCAGCCGGGTCCTCAATGCGATTCTACCTGCCTCCGTGCGCGAGGGGATTCGCGAGGGTGTCGAGAACGCCGCAGCCAATCAGCTTTCCGGGCTCGAGGACCGGATATCCGTTGTCACCAGCCGGTCGGCGCCGAAGATCGGCGCCAAGATCTGACGCCGGTCGCGCCGGCCCCTGCTGCCGCTTCGCTCGCAACGGCTTGCCGGCCGGTAACGGCCACGGGCTGGCTCAATCGTCCCGCATCGGTTATCGAAAGGGACTGAGGGCGCACACGCTGTCCGCCCCTTCCCGCATCCCGGCCTCGGTTCCGGCTCCTCCCTCGCGCGTGATGGGTCTGACGGCATGAGCGGCAAGGCGCGCCACAAGACCGCCAAGTCCCATCGACCGCCGCTCGAGGCGCGCAAGGGTCAGGTCGGAGAAGAACGGTGGTTCACCGCTGGCGGCTTCGGCAAGTTGGTGGCATGCCCAGTTTTTGCCCAGCCAG
>CAYNIS010000013.1:13398-15139 GCA_964397055.1 uncultured Rhodospirillaceae bacterium
CGGCCCGCCGCGCGCCTCGCCCTCGCGGTCTCCCTCGCCGCGGCATTCCTCTATCTCGTCGGTCATGCGATCGGCCCGCTCGCCGCCCTCGAGGGCAGCCTCATCGACCTGCGCTTCCGTCTGCGCGGACCGGTCGATCCCCACACCCATGTGGCGGTTGTCACCATCGACCCGATCGACGAGGTCGAATTGGGCGGGGCGCCTGTCGACCGGCGCTACCTCGGCCGCGCGATCGATGCGATTTCCGCCGCCGGCGCCAGGGTCATCGTGCTCGACATGATGCTGGACAGGACTCAGCAACCCCTGCCGGTCTCGGTCCAGCGGACGCTGCAGGCGGCCCTTGACGAGGGGCTCGTCGCCGAACCGAACGACCGCAAGTCGATCGCCGACCGGCTGGTCGACCGGGCCGACCGGCAACTCGCCCTGGCGATCGAACGTTCGGGCCGCGTCATCCTGCCCTACCGCTTTGTCGAGGACCCGGAAGGCAAGCCGCAGCAGTTGCCCCGGGATGTCACCCGCACCGCGCTGACCCGCGTCAGCGGCGGCGGCCGGGTTGCCGGTACCGGCCTCGACCCCGCCCGTGTCGAGGCGGACGTGCCGATCCCGCTCCTGGCGGACGCAGCGGATGCCATGGCCCATGTGAACCGGTCGCGCGGCGCGCCCATGGCCGGCGACGTTCCCTATCGCGAACAGGTGCTGGTCGCCCATGACGGCGCCCTCTACCCGACGCTGCCGCTGGTCGCCGCCGCCGGCTATCTGGAGCTCAGCCCGCGCGCCGTCGAAGTCGAGGTCGGCCGAGCGGTCACAATCGGCGAGCTCGGCATTCCTGTCGACGGCTGGAGCCGCCTCGTCCTCGACTTCTACGGCCCGGGCGACAGCCTGGTGACCGTGCCGCTGCGGGAGGTTCTGTCGGGCAAGGTGCCGGACGGAGCGTTCGCCGGCCGGGCGGTCGTCATCGGCCGCAGCAGCCTTTCCGATCCGGCGGCCACGAAGACCCCGTTCGGCGACCGCCAGGCGCCTGTCATGCGCACGGCCACCGCCCTCGCCAACATTCTCGATGAGCGCCACCTGCTGCAGCGCGACTGGGTGCGCGCGATCGACCTTCTGGCGATCGTGACGCTCGGCGTGCTGGCCGGCCTCGCGGCGACGCTGTCACCGATCCGGCGCGCCGGCTACCTCATCGGCTGGATGGTGTGCGGTTGGCTGGCCATCGGCTTCGCCGCCTTCGCCCTCGCCGGCGTTTGGCTGAACGCCGTCTTTCCGCTCCTCGCCATGGGCGGTGCGACCCTGGCGGTGGCACTCGCCCGTTGGCGCGGGCACGACCGGCGGAAGGTCGCCGAGGCCACGGCACTCGCCCATGATTTCGAGCGCTTCGAGCTTGCCGCCCGCGGCAGCCACGACGGTCTGTGGGACTGGGACATCAAGTCGGGGCGCATCTACTTCTCCCCCCTGTCCTGGGAGATGGTCGGCCAGTCGAACCCCGCCGGCGACGACCCGACCATCGACCTCGACGGCTGGCTCGACCTCGTCGACCCGCGCGACCGGGGGCCGATGAAGCGCGCGCTGGAGGCGCACCTGTCCGGCCGCACCGGTCACTTCCACAAGGAATACCGGGTGTTCGGCGGCGAGGGGGCGAAGCGCTGGATCCTGGTCCGCGGCCTCGTCCAGCGCAATCCGGGGACCGGCATGGCGGTACGTGTCGCCGGCACGCTGACCGACGTCACCGAACGCCGGCGGGCGG
>CAYNIS010000013.1:15149-19715 GCA_964397055.1 uncultured Rhodospirillaceae bacterium
AGGACGCGTTCTCCGACCGCCTGACCGGGCTCGCCAACCGGGCGCTGCTGATCGACCGCATGGGCCGGGCCGCCGAACGGATGTCGCTCGGCCGCGGACAGGCGATGGCCGTCCTGTCGATCGACATCGACCGCTTCCGCCTTTTGAACGACAGCCTGGGCCGGGCCGCCGGCGAGCGGCTGTTGATCGTCGTCGCCCGCCGGCTGCAGGCGATGGCGCGGCCGGGCGATACCGTGGCCCGGGTCGGCGGCGACGAGTTCGCGATGATCTTCGAACATGTCGACAGCGTCTTCGCCGCCCAGTCGATGGCCGAGTCGATGGTCGAGGCCCTCAGCCTGCCGCAGCGCTTCCACGGCAAGGAAATGGTGCTGACCACCTCGATCGGGGTGCGTTTCGTCGCCGATGCCGCCGACGCCGGCGCGGCGGAAGGACTGTTGCGCGACGCCAGCCTCGCCCGCTACCAGGCCAAGGACCAGGGCGGTGGCCGCGCGGTCATGTTCGATCCCGGCATGCGCGACGTCGTGCGCAAGCGCTGGGATCTGGAAAACGAGCTGCGCGGCGCGCTGGCCAGCGGCGAGCAGCTCCATGTCGTCTACCAGCCGATCCTGAACCTGAAGTCGCGCCGCCTTGTCGGCTTCGAGGCGCTGGCCCGCTGGCACCACCCGGAACGCGGCGTGATCATGCCGGGCGACTTCATCCCGGTCGCCGAGGAAAGCGGCATGATCGTCGATATCGGCCGGCTGACGCTGAAGATGGCGACCGCCCAGCTCGCCGACTGGAAGCGCCGGGGGGGCGACCGGGATTTGACCGTCGCCGTCAATGTCGCCGGGCGCCAGTTCAACGAGAGCGATCTGCTCGCCGACGTCGCGGAGGCGCTGAAGCTTTCCGGCCTCGACCCCGCCGGCCTCAAGATCGAGGTCACGGAAAGCATGGTCATGCAGAACCCAGAAGCAACACGCGACGTCCTGGCCCAGCTGATCGATCAGGGCATCGGTATCTCCATCGACGATTTCGGCACCGGCTACTCCTCTCTCGCCTACCTCACCCAGTTCCCGTTCAACGTCCTCAAGATCGACCGGTCGTTCGTCACGCGCATGGACGCCAGTGTGGAGGACCGCGTGATCGTGCGCGCGATCTCCGGCCTCGCCCATGCGCTCGGCCGCACCGTCCTGGCCGAGGGTGTCGAGCGCGAGCAGCAGGCGGTGGCACTGGCTGAACACGGGGTCGAACTCGGCCAGGGCTATCTCTTCGACCGGCCGTTGGCGGTCGACCAGGCCGCCAGCCGCATCCTCCCCGACGCGACCGCCGCGGCCGCCGAATAAGGGCTCGCTGCCGCGCGCCGGTTGGATCTACGCTTCCGCGAGAAAGAAAATCATCGGGGAGGGCAGGAGCCATGGCCGACGCGACCCAGACGCGCCGCACGACTGAGACGCGCCGCACGAGCGAGACGACACCGCCGGACATCGTGCCGCTAATCGACATTGCGGACGTCCGCGCCGGCAAGCCGGGGGCGCTGGAGAAGACCGCCGCCGAGCTGCGCTACGCGGAGGAGGAGATCGGCTTCTACTACCTCGCCGGCCATGGCGTGCCGCAGGAGCTGATCGACCGCGTGTTCGCCGAGGTCGCGCGGTTCCACGCACAGCCGCTCGACGCCAAGCTGAAGCTGAAGGTCAACAAGCACAACATCGGCTACATGGCGATGAACGCCTCGGTCACGCGCTCTTCCAAGGTGGCCGACAACAAGCGCCCGAACCTGAACGAAGCCTATTTCGTCAAGCGGGACCGCGCGCCCGACGATCCGGCGGTGGTCAACGACCTGCCCTATCGCGGCCTCAACCAGTGGCCCGACGGCCTGCCCGGCTTCCGCGAGACCATCGTCGAATACTGCGATGCGCTGGAGGCGCTGGCGCTCTCGCTGATGCCGATCTACGCCGTGGCGTTGGACCTGCCGGCGGACTACTTCGCGCCGTTCTTCAAGGAACCGCAGTATTCGCTGCGCATGTCCCACTACCCGCCGCGGGAGGCGGGGGAGGACGACCAGTTCGGGTCCGCCCCGCACACGGATTCGAGCTTCATGACCCTCCTGGCGCCGAACCCGCATCCGGGCCTGGAGATTCGCGACGCCAAGGACGAGGTCTGGCACCCGGCGCCGGGCATTCCCGGTGCGTTCGTCGTCAACACCGGCGATCTCTGCCACCGATGGACCAACCACCGGTTCCGCTCGACCCCGCACCGGGTGATCAACGCGACCGGCGGCGAGCGCTACGCGATTCCGTTCTTCTTCGACGCCAACCCGGACGCGGTGATGGAATGCCTGCCGACCTGCCAGGGGCCGGACAACCCCGCGCGCTACCCGCCGACGACCTATGTCGAATACCTCGACTGGTTTTCCAAGCGGAACTACGACCACAAGCAGTCGGCCGCCGCGGCCGGGTGACTCCGTGGCCCGGTTCCGGTATACCCGTGCCTTGTTTTTTCCGAGGAAGGATCAGGACAGGTGTCGGACAAGCTGGATGCGGGCAAGCTGGACGCGGGCAAGCTCGTGTCGATGAGCCCCAAGGTCGCCGGTCGGCTCGAGGATGAGGCCGCCTTCGCCGCGGTCCGCGAGGCCAAGCGCCGGGCCGCGCTGAAGGGCCACAATACCGAGGGCAAGACCCCGGAAGAGCGCTTGAACCGCAAGCGCAACGCCAAGAAGCAGGACCGCAAGCTGGTCCGCGCCTGGAAGGCCGCACATCCCGATGGGGATCCGGCACCGCGCCGGGCCGGCCTCGGCACCGAACCGACCTGACCACGGTCGGTCGCCGCTCGAGCCCAGGGAGACTGGCCAGCTATGACGCCGGCGATCTGGTCCGTTGAGGAGGCCGCCGCGCGCCTGGAAGAGGTGATCGAGCAGGCGCGCAAGCGCGGCCCGCAAGTCATCCAGGTTCAGGGTCAACCAGTCGCCAGTATCGTCGCGGAAGCTGATCGGCATCCAGAGACCGGTAGGGGCTCGCTCGCGGATTTCTTCGCCGCTTCTCCGCTCGCCGCCTCCGGGATCGAAATCGAACGGTCCACCGATCCGCCGCGTGACGTCGACGTTTGACGTTCCTGCTCGACACCAACGTCATCTCGGAATGGACGCGACCCGTCCCTGACCCTGGCGTGGTCCAATGGCTGTCGAAGGTCAACGAGGATGATACGCATCTGAGCGTCGTCACCTTGGCCGAAGTCCGGCGGGGGATTGAACGCCTGCCTGAGGGTGCTCGGCGGCGACGACTGGTCGCCTGGGTCGATCGCGACTTGAAGGATCGTTTTGCGGGACGGATCCTCGGCGTTGATGCCGCAGTGGCCGATGCCTGGGGGCGCCTCGTTGCGGGACGAGAGCGCGTTGGCCGACCCATTGGGGCCATGGACGGCTTCATTGCTGCCACGGCACAAGTTCATCAACTGACCGTCGTTACGCGGAATGTTCACGACTTCGATCTCGTCCTGGACAGGATCGTCGACCCCTGGTCGACCTGACGGGTTTGGCGCCGAGGCCGCTTCGTCGTACCCTCGTCCGATGGCGAGGGGAGATGTTGAACCGGGGTCAGCCGCGTTTCGCCGGCCCGACCCCTTGAGCCACGGTCACGGTGTTCGCCTGGGACCGTTCGGTCAACGCGTCCTGGTGGTCGAACGGCTGATCGCGGCCGACGACACCGGCTATCTCTACCGCGCCTGGGACACGACCGCGGCGGAAGAACGCCTGTTGGTGGAGGTGCTGCCGTCCTGGCTCGGCCTGGGGGATCGGCCGCGCATCGCCGACATCAGCCCGGCCCTGCTCGACGGCTACCGGGCGGCGGTGCGGGCGCTGATTGCGCGTTCCGGCGTTTCCGGCCTCGCCGAGGCGGAAGGCGAGATGCTCGCACGCCCGTCCATCGCCATGCTGACCTTGCCGAGCGACGCGGTGATCAAGACACCGGCCGACCTCGGCGAGTTGCCCCTGCCGCCGCAGGCCCGTCCGCGTGCGGTTGCGCGGCTGGAGGAGGTCGGGCCGCCGAAGTCGCCGGCCCTGCAGCTGCCGGCCTGGGATGCGGAACGCCTTGGGGTGTCGGCGGTTTCAGCCTGGCTCGGCAAGCCGAGTCCGCTGCAGACCGTGAGCGTGCTGGCCACCCTCTTGACCGTCCTGTTGGCCATCCAGGCGCCGGGCATCCACTGGGCGCTTTCTCACATGGTCGACCAGCCGCTGGAAACGGCGGTCCTGGCGCTGGTCGCGGTGGCTCTCCTGCCCTGGCTCTCGGCCCTCGACCGCGAACACCATTGGACCGGCGTCGTGCCGCTCGCGGCGGCGGCCCTTCTGCTGACCCTGATCGCCACCGCCGGGATCATGGCGGTGACGCTGGCGGTCGATCAGGTCTACACGCCCGGGCAGCTTTATCGCAGCGACACCGCCCGGCTCCTGCAGTTCCTGGCGCGCTACAACCCGATCGACGCGCTCGCCCGCACGCTCACCTACGGGCTCGCCGGGTTGATCGCGGTCGAACTCGCGGCCGGGGCGATCGGCCGGCATGCACCGCACAGCCGGTTGTTGGGCGTGGCCCTGACCCT
>CAYNIS010000014.1:0-19398 GCA_964397055.1 uncultured Rhodospirillaceae bacterium
CCGCATAGACGTCCGGGGCCGCCATGTTGAGGCCGGCCGCCCCGCCGCCGACGTCGATGTGGTGGGCGACCGACGCGGAAAAGCCGATCACCTCCCTGCCCACGAAGATCGGCGTGAAGATGAAGATGTCCTGCAGGTGTTGGCCGCCCTGATAGGGGTCGTTGTTGATCAGGAAGTCGCCGGGCTCCAGCGTCTCCGCCGGGTGCTTCTCGATGCACGGTCGGGCGGTGTAGCCGATCGAGCCGAGCTGCATCGGGATCAGTTCCGCCTGGCAGACGACATTGCCCTCCCGGTCGAGGAGGGCGGCCGAACCGTCGCGCGCCTCCCGCAGGATGGTGGTGTAGGCCGAGCGGATCAGCTTGGCGCCCATCTCGTCGGCGGTCGCCTGCAGGGCCTGGCTGATCACCGCATAGTCGATCGGGTCGAGGCTGGTCATCGGGGTCTCTCCGGCGGTCGTCGTTCAAGAGCGAGGCTAAGGCGCGATCAGCCGCGCGTCATCACCAGGTTGTCGTTCGGGTCGAGGCAGGCGGTCCAGCCGACCGGCACATAGGTGGTCGAGGTCGGCCCCTCGATCACCACAGGCCCGGCCAGGTCCTCCCTGACCGCGAGCCGGGCGACCGGCACATAGCGCGCCTCGACCGCCCCGCCCTGGTCGACGATGCGGCCGGTCCCGGCCTCCGTCACCACTTCCCGGGCGATCTTCAAGGGCTGGATTTCGCTGGCCTGCACGGTCGCGGAAACACGCAGGGCCACCACCTCCGACTGGCGATGGCCGTCGGCGGCGTGGAAGAAGACGCGCATATGCGCGTCCTCGAACCCCTGGCGCAGCACGTCTTCGGTCAGCGCACCAAGCTCGGCCGCCGAGACCGAGACCGAGATCTCAAAGGCCTGGCCGACGAAGCGCATGTCGACCTCATGCGCGAAGGCGATCCCGTCCGCCGCGTCGACGAGGCCGAGATCGGCGAATTCCGCCTCCAGATCGGCGCGCAGCGCGGCGAACAGGCCGGGCAGGTCCGTCACCGCCTCCACCACCGACATGCGCCGGGTCACCGACTTGTACTTGGTGTAGTCGCTCGCCAGCAGGCCATAGGCCGACAACACCCCCGGATTGGGGGCGACGACGATGCGGGTGATGCCCAGCTCCTCCGCGATATGGGCGGCGTGCAGCGGGCCGCCGCCGCCGAACGGGGTCAGGGCATAGTCGCGGGGGTCGCGGCCGCGTTCGGTCGAAACCAGCTGGATCGCCCGCACGATCGCATTGTTGGCGAGCCGGATCGCCGCCTCCGCCGCTTCGTCGACGGTCATCGAGAAGGTTTCGGCGATCGGCACGAAGGCACGCCGCGCCGCCTCCACGTCGATCTTCATGCGCCCGCCGAGAAAGGCCGCCGGCCGCACCGCCCCGCAGATCACCTGGGCGTCGGTGATCGTGGGGTTGCGGCCGCCGAAGCCGTAGCAGGCGGGGCCGGGGTCGGCACCCGCGGACTGCGGGCCGACGCGCATCAGCCCGCCCTCGTCCACCCAGACGATCGAACCGCCGCCCGAACCGACCGAGACGATGTCCAGGACCGGTGTCCGGATCGGCAGGCCGTCGATCTCCGTGTCCGGGGTGACGATGGGTTGGCCCTTTTCGACCAGGCAGACATCGGTCGACGTGCCGCCCATGTCGAAGGTGATGAGGTCCTCGTACCCCGACCGGCCGATCTGGCGGACGGCGCCGACCACGCCCGCGGCAGGGCCCGAGAACAGCGCCGTGATGGCGTTGCGGCGCATCGCCGCCGCCGGCAGGCGCCCGCCGTTCGACTGCATGACGGTGAAGCGGCCGCCGAAGCCGGAGGCATCGAGGCGATCCTCGAAGCGCGAGAGGTAGCGGTCGATGACCGGCTGGACAAAGGCGGCCAGCGTCGTGGTCGATGCCCGCTCGAACTCCCGGAACTCGGCGATGACGTCGGAGGAACCGGTGACGAAGGTCTCCGGCAGGTGCTGGCGGATCACGTCCGCCACGCGCCGCTCATGGCCGTCGTTGGCGTAGGCGTTCAACAGGCAGATGGCGATCGCGTCATAGCCATGGGCCTTCAGGTCCGGGATCAGGCGGTGGACGAGCTGGTCCTCGTCGAGCGGTGTTTCGACCGTGCCGTCGGCCAAGACCCGTTCGGTGATCTCGTAGCAGTCGCGGCGGGCCACAACCGGCGCCGGCTTGGCATAGGCGAGGTCGTAGATCGAACGGCGGTCGTGGCGCTGCAGGAACAGGATATCGCGGAAGCCCGCAGTGGTGACGAAGGCGATGCGCGCGCCCTTGCGTTCGAGGACAGCATTGGTCGCGACGGTCGACCCATGGCCGAGGTCCTGGAGGCGGCCGACCGGCACATCGATCGAGGTGAGCGCATCGAAGGCACCGATGTCGGGACTGGCCGGCGTCGAGCGCACCTTGGTGACGGTCACCTGGTCGCCGTCGATCAGGACGAGGTCCGTGAAGGTCCCGCCGATTTCCACCCCGACCCGCATCGCGTTCCCCTTCGCCAGGATTTTGCCGAACCGACGTCCGGCAGCACGTCGAAGCTAGCCGGTTTCAGCCATATGCCAAGCCCATCGGCGCCCACTTTCGCGCCGAACCGGTATCGTGCCGCCGAACCGATGTTGGCGCAGGGACGTTTGCCGAGGTATTCACTGGTTGCACGGAGGGATTTCATCATCCGGCGGCCGGGAGAATTCCGAGAAGACAGAGGATTACGAAAGATGATCGACCAGGAACCGATCCGCAGGGCCGTGAAGGATCAGAAGACCCGGGATGCCCTATTCCCGATCGGCGGCGTGATCATTGCCGCCTGCGTCCTGACACTTGCCATCTTCAGCTTCATTCCGGATCGCCTGTTCGGGGAGCGACCGGGTGTCGAGGCGGATCTCGTCGCGCTGATCGAGCGGACGCCGACCGTGACCGCCGATGACATCGCGATCGACGTCGTGGTGAGCGATCGGGTCGCGACCCTAACGGGCACCGTCTCGACTGAAGCTAAGCGCCGGGCCATTTTGATGCAGGCGGGTTTCGCCGACGGTATCGACCGCGTCGTCGACGAGTTGGAGATTGCCGACCCGTCCTGAGCAACACCGCACGCACAGTCGCATTTCTTTAAGACTGACGGGGCTAGTTTGCCCGGCATGCTCACGCATGTCGGGCGCTTCGGCCTGCCGGGCGATGGACGGGAAACGGATCGATGGACGGTCTCCTCCTGGTCGACAACGGCTGCTACGACATACCCCCCGGGCGCACCGTCGGCGTCGTCACCTTCATGGAGATGCGCTCCCGCCCGGTCCGGCGCACGATCGACCCGCCGGCCGGTTGCCACCTCGTCTCCCCCGAATACCCCGACCTCGCCTGGTATCGCGGCCTCCAACTGCGCATCGGCATGCCCTGGCTGTGGACCGCCCGGCTGGAGGTCGACGACTTCACCCTAGACCGGGAAATCCATCGCGGCGGGGTCGAGATCCACGCCCTCGAACATGGTGGCGAGGCCGCCGGCATCATCGAGCTCGACCGCCGGACCGAGGGGGAGGTTGAACTGGTCTATTTCGGGGTGACCGAGCCGCTGTTCGGCACCACCGCCGGCCGCTGGCTGATGGAACGGGCGCTGGACTTCGCGTTCGCGGACGGCCCGACGCGGCTGTGGCTCAGAACCGACAGCCGGGATCACCAGCGCGCCCTGCCCTTCTACTTGCGCACCGGCTTCATGCCCTATCGCATGATGGTCGAAATCGGCGATGATCCGCGCCTGAAGGGTCGCGTGCCGGTGGAGGCGGCGGCCCACATCCCGATCCTGAGGCCCCCCGGACCGCCCGTCGATGCCCCTTGAGATCACCGAGAACGGTTATCACGCGATCCCGCCCGGCAAGGTCGCCGGCATCGTCACCTTCCTGGAAATCCGAGAGCGGCCACAGCCGCGTGAGGTCGCTGGACCCGAGGGCTGCCGCCTGGAACGGGTGGAAACGCCGGAGGTCGCCTGGTACCGCGCACTGCATCTGAAGGTCGGGCGGGAATGGCTGTGGTACAGCCGGCAGGTGATATCGGATAAGGCCCTCGCCGAGATCATCCGGCACCCCGACGTCGAGGTGAATGCGCTTTCCCGCAATGGCGAGGCGCTCGGCATCCTGGAACTCGACCGGCGTGTGCCGGGAGAGGTCGAACTCGCCTATTTCGGGCTCGCGGCCGAACTGACCGGCACCACCGCCGGGCGCTGGCTGATGGAGCGGGCCCTGGACCGCGCCTTCGCCGACAGCCCGACCCGGTTCTGGCTGCACACGGATACCCGGGACCATCCGCGCGCCCTCGCCTTCTACCGGCGCACCGGCTTCACGCCCTACAAGGTCATGGTCGAGGTCGAGGACGACCCGAGGCTGTCCGGCAAACTGCCGATGGACGCCGGCCCCCACATCCCTATCATTCGATGATCTGACACAGTGTCGCGCCGGAGGGGCCGCCGATGTCCTTCGCCTTCGTGATGTTCCCGGAATTCGAGGAGCTCGACCTGATCGGGCCCTGGGAAATGGCGACCATGTGGGGCAGCTACGCCGGTGGCCCCACCTGCTTCACCGTGGCGGAAAAGCCCGGGCCGATGAAGTGCGCCAAGGGCCTGAAGACGATCCCCGACTACAGCTTCGCCGATGCGCCGGAGATCAGGTACCTCCTGGTTCCGGGCGGCTTCAGCGCGATGAAGGAGATGGAGAACCCGGCGATGCTCGCCTTCCTGCGCGAACGGGCGGCAACCGCCGAGCATGTCCTGTCGGTCTGCACCGGCTCCCTCATCCTCCATGCCGCAGGCCTTCTGGAAAACGGCCGCGCCACGACCCACTGGAAGGCGATCGACCGGCTGAAGGCGCTCGGCAAGGTCGAGATCGAGGAAGCCCGGTATGTGCGCCACGGCAATGTCTGGACCTCGGCCGGGGTGTCCGCCGGCATCGACATGACGCTCGCCTTCATCGCCGCCGTCGCCGGGGAGGAGGCAGCGAGCATCGTCCAGCACAACGCCGAGTACTATCCGGATGCCACGGTCTATGGCCGACAGGCGGAGAAGGCGGAGAACCCGGCCTACATCCGTGCGCTGGCCGCCGGCGGCTGATCAATACCGCGACTTGCGTCAGCCAGTGACTGGGAAGCCGGTCGCGGGCGGCCCGGTCAACTCGCCTTTTTGACCTCGGCGGGGGCTTCCGGCGGGGCATACCCCCAGTGCTGGATGAACCGTTGCCACCGGTCGGTGACACGGGGATCGCCGGCCGGCTGGAACTGGTATGTGTTCTTCCGATAGCCCTGGATGCCGGAGAGGTAGGCCTCGAACGCCGGTCGGTCGGCCTCGAACGGGCCGAGCTCTATCGCCTCGTAGATGCGGGCCATTTCGGCCAGCGGTTCCGCCTCGAACGTCTCGAAACGGGTCTCGACAAACCGGCTGGTCGGCAGGGCGGCCTGGTCGGCCAGCAGCCGGTCCATCATGCGGGCGTAGCCGTCGAGGATAAGACCGTCGACGTCCAGGCCGTCATAGGGCTGGAACGCCATTTCAGGCAGCAGCTTCGCGTATAAATTGCGCATCGACTCGAACACCACATAGGGGTTGCGGACGATGTGGATGAACTTCGCTTCGGGAAAAAGGTGCGACAACAGCCCGACACGGGCGGTGTAGACCGGGTTCTTGATGACCAACCGCCGGTCCGGCTGGGCAAGCTGCAGTTTAGTCAGGAACCGCGCGAACATCGTCTGCCAGCGTGCAATATCCTCCGCACACACGCCGTCGAAGAACACGCCGCGGCCGAAGTGTTCCTTCAGCCGCCTCGGGAAGTAGAGCCCGTGGTAGAAGGACGGCCCGGTCATGCTGGCGAGCGGGATCTCGTCCTCCTGCGGGCTGTCCGGGGCGACCGCGACATTGTCGATGTAGCGGTGCTCCGGCAGGGAGCGGTCGAGGAGCGGGCGGATCATCCGGCCCAGAACCAGGAAATCCCAAGGCAGGCCGGTCGCGACAGGCGGCACGAAGCCGAAGCGCGGCGACTTCGACATGATGTTGTAGAGATGGGTGGTACCGCTGCGCCAATGACCGAGGATGAAGACCGGAGGCGGCATGCCTTCGACCTTCCGGCGTTGCGCCCTCACCACCAGTGCTTCGATCGTGGACAGCGGCCAGCGGCCGGCCGCCACCAGCAGGAGCAGTGTCAAAGAGCCCCAATGGCGCCGTTCGACCGGGCCATTGGTCGTGAACAGCGTGAAAAGGGTCGCGAGGTCCGCTCCCATCAACGGGTGCTTCGAGATTCTGCCGGAAGGCTCGGCCATGGTCGGGTCAGGCTCAAGTCGTGCTGGACGGGTCGAGGCGGCGCGTCGCGGGCCCGCCGTCTTACCGTTATGTGCGGTGACCGGGGCCGAGTTTCGAGTTGGCGGGCCGCGTTTTTGACACGCCCCGCGATTTGACCGGTCAGTCACCGCCGCCGGGTTGCCGGACGACCGCGGCCCGATCCGCCTCGGCCGCGACCCGGCCCTTCCACGCCCCGCCGATGCCGAGCCAGCTGCGGCGCGCGCTGTCGACGGTCATCGCCGTGTAGAGCACCGCGGCGATCGGCAGCAGCGCCGCTTCCGCGGGACGGCCGCCATAGGCACGCAGGGTCGGCCAGTAGCTCCCTGCCATCAGGGCCCAGGCCGTGCCGGCCGCAAGGGCCGCGGTCCAGTTGCCGACGGCGAGGCCGGCCGCGAGCCCGACCGGCGGGGTCAGATAGACCAGCGCCATCCCGAGAAGCGTCAGCAGCAACAGCGCCGTCGAGTAGCGGAGCTGGGTGAACGCGGTGCGTGCAACCATGTGCCAGACCCCGGAGAGGCCGCCATAGGGGCGCAGCGACCGGACCGACCCTGCCGAGAGGCCGAGCCAGATACCCCGGCCATTCATCCGGAACTTCACCCGATGGGCCAATGTCACGTCGTCGATCAGCGCATGCCTCAGGCTGGCGAGGCCGCCGATGGCGCCAAGCGCATCGCGCCGGATGAGGACACAGCCGCCGGCCGCTGCCGCAATCGGCATGCCCGGGCGGTTGACCCACGCGAACGGGTAGAGCTTCTGGAAGAAATAGACGAAGGGCGCGATCAGCAGCCGGCCCCAGGCATCCCCGGCATCCAGCCGCGCCATCACCGACACCATATCGGCACCGCGTGCTTCAGCCAACGACACCAGCCGCGCCAACGTGTCGGGATCGGTTTCGATATCCGCGTCGTTGAACCACAGGTAGTCGGGTTCGGCCGCCAATGCCCGGCGGACGCCGCAATCAAGGGCCCAGAGCTTGCCCGACCATCCCCGGGGCAGCGGTTCGGCGCCGATGACCTCGACCGCATGATTGCCGGCCGCGGCCCGCGCTTCCGCCGCCGTGCCGTCCTCCGAATGATCGTCAATGATCAGGATCGACGCGTCGCCGGGGTAAGCCTGCGACCTGAGAGCGGTGACCGTGCGGGCGATCAGGCCGGCCTCGTTGCGTGCCGGCACCAGCGCAACCACGCGCGGCCAGGAGGCGGGTTCGGTCGTCGCCACCTCTTCGATCCGGGGGCGCGCGCGCCAGAAACCACCCCAGATCAGCACCATGCCGAGCCAGATGCCCAGGCTTGCAATGCTCAATCCCAGAAGCAGCGGCCCGAGAAGCAGCGGCCCGAGAAGCAGCGGCTCCAGAAGCAGCGACATCGTCCAGGCTCCTGTCATTGTGGTGGGATCAGGCGGCGGTCCCACGCCAGAAGGGGTCCCGCAGCTCGCGCTTCAGGACCTTGCCGATCTGGCTTCTGGGCAGATCGTCCCGGAATTCGACGGCGGACAGACGTTGCAGCTTGCCGACCTGGCCATTGACCCAATGGCACAAGGCTTCGGCGTCAATCGTGGCGCCGTCGCGGCGGACGACGAGCGCAAGCGGCGTCTCCCCGAACCGGTCGGAGGGTACGCCGATGACGGCGGCGTCCACCACGTCCGGATGAGTTACCAGGATCGCTTCCAGATCGGCCGGATAGACGTTGAACCCGCCGGAGATGATCATGTCCTTCTTGCGGTCGAGCAGCTCCAGGAAGCCGTCGGCGTCGAACCGCCCCATGTCGCCCTGGCGGAAGAACACCTTGCCCTCCGGCGACGTCCACAGGATCTCGGCGGTCTTGTCCGGCAGGTTGTGGTAGCCCTGCATCATGCTGCCGCCATGACCGACGATCTCTCCGACCTCTCCGGGGCCGACCTCCCGGCCCTCCTCGTCGATCAGGCGCAGATCCACCCCCGGGCTCGGCCGGCCGACGGTGTGCAGTTTGTCGGGGTGCTCATGGGCGGCCAGGATGCAGGTCGCCCCGCCCTCGGTCAGGCCATAGACCTCGAACAGGCCGCCCGGCCAGCGGGTGATCGCCTGGCGCTTGGTCTCGGCCCGCAACGGGGCGGATGTGCACATCTTGCCCTTGAAGGCGGAAAGATCGAACCGGTCGAAATCCGGATATGCCAGGATGCGCTGGTACTGCACCGGAACCAGCATGGTGTGGGTGACGCGCTCGGCCTCGGCGAGTTTCAACCAGTCCTCGACCTCGAACTTCGGCATCTGGATGACGTTGCCGCCCCACCACAAGGTGGGCAAAAGCGCCGCCATGGTGGTGTTGGAGTAGAGCGGCGTGGACAGGAGCGTGACACCCGGCCCGTCGATCCCGCGCGAGGCGGAGCGGACCATCTGGGTCCAGCGCATGCGCCGGGAATGGACGATGCCCTTGGGCAGGCCGGTGGTACCGGAGGAGTAGATGATGTTGAAGCGGTCCTGCTCGACCGTCGCGATGTCGACCGGCCCCTCGCTCACCCCTGCCAGGGCCGTGTCCAGGGACCGGAAGCCGTCGCCGTCGAAGTCGAGGCCGATCCGGCCGCCCTCGACCAGGCTGGTGACATCGCCGAGGAAGCCCGCGGCGAGGCTGCGTTGGGCCGCGGACAGGAACAGGACCGGTGCGTCGCTGTCCGCCATCATCCGGCCCAGCGCATCGGCCGAGGCCATGGTCGGCAACGGCACGGCGCAGGCGCCGGCCCGGAGGATCGCGAGAAAGACGATGAGCGCGTCGGCCGACGGCTCGGTCAAAATGGCGACCGACTGATTGCGCTCAACCCCGAGATCGAGAAGGAGCCGGGCAACCCGGTCCATGCGCCGGTCGGCCTGCTGGCGGGTCAGGCGAACGTCCCCGCACATGAATGCCACCTCATCCGGCCGGGCCGCGGCGTGATCGCGCAGGCGCTGCGGCAGGTCCTGGAAGTCCGGGTCCGGTGCGGGGACGGGAATGCGCGGGTCGATGATCGGGGCGTCGGGCATGTTTCGGGTCGATCGGCTGGCGGGGAACTGAAGACCCGGTGTTCACCAGATCGGCCGCCCGTGCGCAAGACCCGGCTTGTTCGGGAATGCGGCATGGCGATGCCATTGCGGGGGGTATGCGGGAAAGGGGGCCAGCCCGGAACGGGGGCATTGCGGATCAGGCGACGTCGCGGTCCCGGCCATCCGGCCGGTCGCCTTCGGCCATGCCCTGGCGCCAGTCGCGCAACTTGTCGAGCGAGCGCGACACCAGGAGCGGCAGTTCCTGGGTCAGGCGCTGGAGCGCGTTGCCGTCCTCGGCGCGGGCCGCGGCCTCGATCCGGCGGGCCTGGTGATGGAGGGCGGTCAGGCCGAGGTCGCTGGTCGCGCCGAGAAGGGCCGTCGCACAGATGCCGAGGGCGGCCATGTCGCGGCGGTCCCAGTTGGCGGCGAGATCGGCCGCGGCATCCTCCACCGTGGTCGCGGCGAGGTTGATCAGAAGGTCAAGTTCCTCATCCCCCATGATCGCCAGCAGCCGCTCGATCGCCGCCGGCTGCAGCAACACGACGTCGGTCTCCACCTCCGGCATCATCTGGGCGGACCGTCGTCCACCGCGCGCCTCCCAGACCCGGGTCATGGTGCCGTGCATGCGGTCGGGGTCGATCGGCTTGGGCAGGAAATCGTCCATCCCCGCTTCGTAGCAGCGGCGGATGTCGGCGTACGTCGTGCTGGCGGAAAGGGCGATCACCGGCAGCGAGGCCTTGTGCGGGTCCTTGAGCGCCCGGATGCGACGCGTGGCCTCCAGGCCGTCGACCCCCGGCATCAGCACATCCATCAGGACGACATCGATCGGCATGGTGCGCACCACCCTTTCAGCCGACGCGCCATCGGCAACCACCGTCACGATGTGGTTGCGCTGTTCCAGGAAGCGGGTCACCACCAGCTGGTTGACCCTCAGATCCTCGGCGACCAGAACGGAAAGGCCGCTGACCAGGGGGCCGACCGGCCCCACCGGCTCGTCGACGATGCCGGACCCCGGCTGCAGTCCGACGGTGAACCAGATCGTCGTGCCGACGCCGAGTTCGCTTTCGAGCCCGATCCGGCCGCCCAGGGATTCGGCCATGCGCTTGGCCAGCGCCAGGCCCAGCCCGCTTCCACCGTGGCGACGGCTGAGCGAGGTGTCGAGCTGGGTGAACGGCTCGAACATGCTCTCGCGCGCGTCCTCGGGGATACCGATGCCGGTGTCGACGACCGAGATCAGCACGGTCACCAGGTCGTCGCGTGCCTCGGCATCCGGCTCCCCGGCGCCGACCCGGACCACGACGCTGCCGACATCGGTGAACTTGACGGCGTTGCCGATCAGGTTGAACAGCACCTGGCGGATGCGCACAGGGTCGCCGCGCACCGCCCGGATCACCATCGGGTCGATCTCCGCCGCCAGCTGGAGCCCCTTCTCCCGGGCCCGCGGCGCCATCAGGGTGACCATGCTCTCGACCAGCCGGTGCAGGTCGAAATCGGTCATCTCGAACGCGACGGTCCCGGTTTCGACCCGGGCGAGTTCCACGACGTCGTCCAGGATCGCGACGAGGGCGAGGCCGGAACTGTCGATGGTCTCGACATAGTCGCGCTGCTGGGAAGTGAGGCGGGTGTC
Organism: uncultured Rhodospirillaceae bacterium; assembly: GCA_964397055.1. Lineage (GTDB taxonomy): Bacteria > Pseudomonadota > Alphaproteobacteria > CAYNIS01 > CAYNIS01 > CAYNIS01. The sequence goes on from CAYNIS010000014.1 coordinate 10,943, forward strand.
CCGCAACAGCCGGATCATGCCCAAGACCCCGTTCATCGGGGTCCGGAGCTCGTGGCTGATGTTGGTCAGGAACTCGGATTTCACCCGGCTCGCCTGCTCGGCCCGCTCCTTGGCCGCCGTGAGCTCGGTCTGCGCCCGGTCCAGCGCGCCGATCAGCTCTCGATTGCGCGTTGCTGCGGACAGGCTCTCGACACGCGCATCCTCCACCGCCTTGGCGTGGAGCAGGAGGGCGATCGCGTAGACCGACAGCACCAGGGCCAGGACCCCTGCGGGGGTCGTCCCCGCGAAGACCAGCGCCCCCAGCGGCGGTGTCAGGATCGCGATCAGAAACCCGTGGGCCATGTGCATCGACGACGGCAACCCGGCGACGACCAGACCGGCATAGCAGGCGAGGATGAGGAGGATGGTCGATCCGGGTGGCACGGTCAGATCGCCGACCGTCAAGCTCACCCCGATCCCCCAGACAAGCCCTGTGGCAACCGCGATCGCCACGAACGCGCGATGCCAGCCAAAGGCGTCCGCCGGCGTTTCCGGTCGGCGCAAAAAGCGGCGCGTCAGGTCGAGCCGGACACCGGTCGCGGCCAGCACCAGAAACCCGAAAACCAGGAGATCGGTGTCCGGCCAGCGTCCGGCCGGCGTCAACAGGCCGACCATGAGGGCGGCGGCAACCGGGCCCACCAGTTCGACCAGGGCGTTGGTGCCGCGAGTGACCTGCAGCAGGAGTGATAGACGCAGGCGAGCGTCGATCATGGAGCGCCACCTGATGACGAAGACCGATCCACGATCCCGTTGAGTAGCATCGGGGCCGACGCGAAGACAGGGTGTTAACGGGACAAATGCCCGAGATCCCTTTTCTGGAGGTCGATGCGGGTCTAGAATCGTGAAGGTGAAGGCTTGGTAACCTGTGGCATCTATCCTGGAGGCTTCGGGTTGGTTGGCCCGGCTGTGCCGTTCGCATGGCGTCGCCTATGCGGCCATCGAGGACGGTTCCAGGCGGCCGTTGGAGGCTTGATGGGGACGATCGCGGACGGTCGCGGCAGCAGCTTCCGCAAGCTGATCGAGCTTGGGATCGCGCTCTCTGTCGAGCGCGACACGAACCGGCTCATGGAGCGCATCCTGGTCGAGGCCAAGGCCCTGTCCGGGGCCGACGGCGGCACGCTCTACCTGATGACGGAGGACAAGACCGGCCTGCGCTTCGAAATCATGCGGACCGAGAGCCTGTCGATCGCGATGGGCGGCACGACCGGCAAGCCGATCCCGTTCCCACCATTGCGGCTCTATGACGACGACGGTCTGCCGAACCTGAAGAACGTCGCGACCTATGCCGCCCTTTCCGGGCAGACGATCAACATCCCCGACGCCTACAACGCGGAGGGCTTCGATTTCTCCGGCGCGAAGAAGTTCGACGCGGGCACCGGCTATCGCTCCCAGTCGTTCCTGACCGTGCCCTTGCGCAACCACGAGGCGGAGGTGATCGGTGTCCTCCAGCTGCTGAACGCGCAATCGGACGCCGACGAGGTCATCGCCTTTTCCGAGGACATACAGCCGCTGATCGAAGCACTCGCCTCCCAGGCGGCGGTTGCCCTCAACAACCAGCAATTGCTGGAAAGTCAGCGCAATCTCTTCAAGTCCTTCATTGAGGTGCTGGCCAACGCGATCGACACCAAGTCGCCCTATACCGGCGGGCACTGCAAGCGCGTGCCGGAGATCTGCCTGATGCTGGCGGAAGCCGCCTGTCAGGAAGGCGACGGACCGTTCGCCCAATACCAGCTGACCGAGGACGAGTGGTACGAGTTGGAGGTGGCAGCCGGCCTCCACGACTGCGGCAAGGTCACTACACCGGAATACGTCGTCGACAAGGCGACCAAGCTCGAAACCATCTACGACCGCATCGACCTGGTCCGGCACCGCTTCGAAATCCTGCGCCGCGATGCGGAGATTGCCTATCTCCGCGCCGTGGCTGAGCCAGGCGCCGAGGCCGATGCGCTGAAGGCGGAGTTCGAGGCGACCCTGAGTGCGCTCGACGACGACCTCGCGTTCCTGGAAACCGCGAATATCGGCGGCGAGTTCATGGGCCGTGACAAGATCGAGCGGGTCGAGGAGATCGCCAAGCGGCGCTGGACCGACCACACCGGCGCCGACCGCCCGCTCCTGACCGAGAACGAGGTCTACAACCTGGCGATCGAACGCGGCACCCTGACGTCAGAGGAACGCAAGGTCATCAACGACCATGTCGTGATGACCATCCGCATGCTGGAACAACTGCCATTCCCGAAGAACCTGTCGCGCGTCATCGAGATTGCCGGCGGCCATCATGAGAAGCTGGACGGTTCCGGCTATCCCAACGGCCTCACCGCCGAACAGCTGTCGACATCCGCCCGCATCCTCGCCGTCGCCGACATCTTCGAGGCGCTGACCGCGTCCGACCGGCCCTACAAGAAGGCGAAGACGCTGTCGGAAAGCATCCGCATCATGTCCTTCATGGTGAAGGACAACCACATCGACCGGGACGTGTTCGAGTTGTTGCTGCGCCACGGCCTGCACAACAAGTACGCCGATGCCTACCTGAAGCCCGATCAGCGCGACGAGGTCGATATCGGCCAGTACCTGACCGGGCCGGAGCTGAAGGACACGGGCGGCCTGCCACGGGCGCGCAACGCCTCCGCGGCCTGAGGGCCGGCCCGGCGGTTCAGGCCGGCACTGCGGTTCAGGCCGCCTTTTCGAAGGTCAGGACATAGGCATAGCCGCGGAACCGCGACTGAAAGGACGCACGGCCCCGACCGGCAGCGGCGAGCGCTTCGGCATGGGCCTTGATCTCCGGCCTGAAGCGCACGTGGAAAAGGCTGAGCCACCGCGCGAGAAGGGCGCGGAACCAGGCGGGCAGCCCCTCCTGCTCGCCGAAATCGACGACATGGATCGACCCGCCGGGCTTGAGGTTGCGCAGGGCCTCCTCCAGCGCTTCCGGCCAGGCATCGATCATCGACAGCGAATAGGAGAAGACGATGCGGTCGAGCGGCGCGTCGAGGCCGAATATCGTCGCCGCGTCGAACGCCGTCGCGTCGCCCTGGGCCAGGGAAATGCGGTCCGCAAGGCCGGCCACGGCGACCTTGTCGGCGGCCGTCTTCAACATCTCGTCGGAGACGTCGATACCATAGAGGACGACCTCCGGGTGCCGGCGGGCGATGTGGATCAGGTTGCGCGCCGTCCCGCACCCCATCTCCAGCAGACGCTCGCCGGGCGCCAGCGGCAGGTCGGCGATCAGGGTGTCCCGGCCGAGAAGGTAGAACTTGCGCGAAGCGTCATAGACGTGCCGCGTGTAGCGGTACATCCGGTCCATGCGGCTCCTGGCGTCGTCATGGGACACGGGAGCCGGAGCTGGATTCGGCGGGGGCGCGTCGGCGGCCCCCGGCCCGGGCGTGCCGTCGCTCACGTGGCGGCGGCCAGCTTGTAAAGGTGGAAGCCGCCGTAGACGGAGGACATGTCGCGGGCGTGCAGGGCCCGGCCCTCTTCCGGCTCATAGTCCCAGCGCTGGCGAATCTCGTTCGGCAGGGCCTTTTCCAGCGGCGACACCTCGCCCGCGGTGCGGAAGATGACACGCGCCCCGGGCTTCGAGGTCCGGGTGATCTCCGCCCACAGCTCGGTCAACTGGGCGTCGTTCATCCAGTCCTGCGCGTCGAGCAGCACGTAGCGGTCGCAGCTCTGGTCGCCCTGTGCCTTCAGATAGTCGGTCATGATGATCCGGTGGGTGGCGATCCGGTCGATCCGATCGCGCAGCAGCTCATAGTTCTCCGGCCTGAGATACCGCGGTAGCGCCCGGCGCGTCTCGGTGTCGTAGCGGCGCGCGAAGGCCTGCCAGGCGAAATAGTTCTCCTGGATCGGGAAGTCGCAGGCCAGCCGCTCCAGACGGTCGCGGAACAGGCGCGCCATGCTGCCGCCGGAGGCTTCCTTCAGGGCCTCGAACTGGGCCGGCGGGATGCCGAGCCCGTAGAAGGAGGTCGGCATCGAGCACAGCGCCTTGACGAAGCGCCGATCGAACATCGGGCCGATCATCTCCTCGAACACGCGGCGCTGCTCCTCCGGCGTCTCGCATGCGAGGATCTCCTTCGCGCGATGGCCGTGCAGGCGCATGAACAGGTGCAGAATGCCGATGAACCGGCCCATCAGGCCGAACCGGTAGAGATTGCGCGCGAAGTAGTTGATGCGCCGGCCACGCAGGGTGATCCGCTTCTGCCAGAAAGCACGGCTCTCGGGATCGAGCTCCGGGGCGATGAAGTCGTCGTAGGCCCGGGTGTTGGCCTTCTCAGCGGCAACGCCGAAGAAACGAAAGAAGGTGTCGTAGTCCGGAAGAGCCGTCAGGCCGGTGATCTTCAGGCGGGTAAGGGCGAGATGCGCCGGGTTGAGGTCGACCGCGTCGATCGCCGCGGGGTTTTCCGTCAGGTAGTTCAGGATGTTGCAGCCGCCCGACGCGATCGTCAGGATGCGGCAGTCCGGGGTGAGCTGCATGGCCGCCAGGTCGACCTCCGGGTCCTCCCAGATCTGGTTGTAGACGAAGCCCTGGAACCAGACGGTGAACAGCCGCTCCAGTATGCCTCTTTTGGACGATGCCGGCGTGCTGACGGCGGCCTGGGAAAGAAGCGCGTTGGCCATGGCTCAGCTTTTACCCCTCATTTGTTCGGAGGCACCCCCACTCGCCGCCTCCGGCGCTGCTCTATAGTGCCAATTCGGTCGGAAAACCAGCATTGGCAAGGACTGCACTGGTATTGCGAAGTCCGGCACCGTGGCCGACAGCTCTTCGCACCATGTCCTAGCGGCGAAGCCACTTCGGGTTGTTGATTGCCAGTGCTGCGTCAAGTGTCCGTTCGACATGGGCGATGAGCGCGGGGTCGGCGATGTCGCGGCTGCCGTCGCGGATTTCCGCCGCCAGCTGCTCGTTAAGGGCCTCGCGGGTGCCGGGCTTGTCGAGGAGGGCGCGCAGGCGCTCGGCCTCGGCCGCGTCGGCACGTCCGCCCTGTTCCATTTCCCTGAGCACGATGCCCAGCGCATTGATCGTCACCCTTGTCTGAAACCGGTGATAGCCAGTGAGGGTCGGCAGCAACTCATCTTCCATATAGGCGATGGCGGATGCCAGAAGATGGCGGTCGTCCGGAAGGCTGTCGGGCATGATCCCTCTCAACGGGCTATCAGGGCCGGCGCGGGCCGGCCGGGGAAACGCGTCAGATGCAGCGACCGCCATCGACCTCGAGGGCGACGCCGGTGATGAACGCAGCCTCGTCGGAGGCGAGATAGAGGGCTGCTGAGGCGATATCGTCAGGTGCGGAGGGCCGGCCGAGCGGGATCGTCGCGACGAAGCCCGCCCGGTTCTCTTCCGTGTTCGGCTTGCCCAGGAAGAGCTCCGCCATGCCGGTCGGGGAAAACACCGGGCACAGCGCGTTGACCCTTATCTGATCGGGGGCGAGTTCGACCGCCATGCCCTTGGTGATGGTGACGACCGCGCCCTTGGACCCGTTGTACCAGGTGAGCCCCGGCCGCGGCCTGAGAGCCCCGGTGGATGCGATGTTGATGAAACTGCCCCCGCCGCGGCGGCGCATCGCCGGCGTCGCATGAACGGCGGCGTGAAAGATCGACTTCACATTGACCGCGAAGACGCGATCGAACTCGGCTTCCGTCACGTCCGTCATCGGCTTGTTGGTGTAGGAGTAGCCGGCGTTCGAGACGAAGATGTCGAGGCCGCCGAACGCCGCCTCAGCCCGCTCGACGAGGCGGGCGATCGCCGCACCGTCGGAGACATCCGCGGGTTCGAAGGCGGCGGCGGCGCCGATCTCGCCGGCGACCCGCGCCCCCGCTTGCTCGTTTAGGTCCGCGATCAGAACGCGCGCGCCCTCTGCCGCGAAGCGTCGCGCCATCGCCTCGCCGAAGCCAGCCCCGCCGCCGGTGACGACCGCAACCTTGTCCTTGAGCCGCATGGTGTTGCCTTCCTCCCCTCGGGATCGCCCCGGTCTTGTTTCCGGCCTTGTCTCTTCGGCCTTTTTGGGTGCCTGCCCGAATTGCGCGCGCGACCCCATCCGAATGTATGGGTCACCTGTACCGATGGAAACCTGCCCCGGCGCCCGCGACGGTCTACGATGATCTACGCGGAAAGCAGGTCGGGCACCACTCCGACATCGCGGGACACTTGTCCCGACCCTCTCACGACCGGACCAACAGAGGCAGGGTTCCGACAATGAACGCGCCGCCGAACTCCATCCTCCTGGTCGAGGACACACCGGCCCAGGCCGACGTGATCCTGACCTACCTGGCGCAGGCCGGGCTGGAAGCCCGCCACGTCTCGACCGGCGACGCGGCCCTGAAGGCGATCGCGCAGGAAAGGCCCGAGGCGATCCTTTGCGACGTCGGGCTGCCCGACATCGACGGGCTGGAAGTGCTCTCCTGTGCCACCTCCGCCGCACCGCCGATCCCGACGGTGGTGATCACCGCGAACGGGTCGATCAACATCGCCGTCGATGCGATGCGCCGCGGCGCCGTCGATTTCCTGGTCAAGCCGTTCCGGGCGGACCGGCTGATCCAGACCCTCAACCATCACCTGAAGCCAATGTCGCGGCCTGCCGTCGGCGATCCAACGTCCGCCCGTGGCTGCACCCACGGCTTTATCGGCCGGTCACCCCCGCTCCAGGCGGTATGCAAGGTCATCGACCGGGCAGCATCCAGCCGGGCAACGGTTTTCGTGACCGGCGAGTCGGGCACCGGCAAGGAGCTCTGCGCCGAAGCGATCCATCGCATGAGCCCGCGCCGGGAGAGGCCCTTCGTGGCCCTCAACTGCGCTGCAATCCCGTCCGAGCTGATGGAGAGCGAGTTCTTCGGCCATGTCCGCGGCGCCTTCACTGGCGCGCATGCGGACCGCGAGGGGGCGGCGGCGATCGCCGACGGCGGGACCTTGTTCCTCGACGAGATCTGCGAGCTCGATCCGGGCCTGCAGACCAAGCTCCTGCGCTTCCTGCAGACCGGTAGCTTCCAGCGGGTCGGCGACACCCGCCAGCGGCGCGTCGACCTCAGGATCGTGTGTGCCACCAATCGCGAACCGATGACCGAAGTCGCCAGCGGCCGGTTCCGGGAGGATCTGTTCTACCGCCTGCATGTCATCCCGATCCACCTGCCGCCGCTGAGAGAGCGCGGCGACGACGCGATCGAAATCGCCCGCAGCCTGGTCGCCGCCTATGCCGAGGAGGAGGCCAAGCCTTTTGACGGGCTGTCCGAAGACGCGATCGCGACGATCCGCGCCCATGACTGGCCGGGCAATGTCCGCGAGCTGCAAAACTCGATCCGCCACGCCGTCGTCCTGCATGACGGACCTCTCGTCACCGCCGCCATGCTGCCGGCCTACCTTGCGGAAACGGCGCAGGCCGCGCCGGCCCCTCGGCGGGCCGGCCCGGACCCGTCGGCAATGGCTGCGGCAGGCCCGATCCGGCCGCTGGCGGAGGTCGAGCGCGATGCGATCGAAGCAGCGCTCGAGCATTGCAACGGCAATGTGCCGAGGGCGGCAGCCCTGCTGGAAATCAGCCCGTCGACGATCTACCGCAAGCGCAACACCTGGGCGGAAGAGGATCTCCTGGAAAGCTGACGGCGACGTTCACCCGAAACCGGCAGCCCAGCCGGTGATGCCGGACCGGGCGGCGGCCAGCGTCTCAGCCATCCGTTCGCCCATGACCGCGCCGAACTTGAAGCCGTGGCCGGAGAAGCCCGCCATCACCCAGCTCTCGGCGCCGATCGGCTCGACGATGAAACGCTCTTCCGGCTCGACCGTGTAGAAGCAGCTCTTGGCCTCCGCCACGCGGTAGCTGTCGCCATGGGCGAGGCGGGGTCGGGCCCGCTCCAGGATCGCCATCGCCTCGGTGTCGGCCACATCCCGGTCGCGGTCGGGATGGCCGGTCAGCGAAAACCGGTGATCGCCGATTTTGAGGCCCTGGCCGGCCACCGGCGGGACCACGTAGAAGCCGCTGTCGGGATCGATGTCGAGCACCATCGGCGCCTTCAGCCAGGGATCGACGACGCGGTCCGGGGCTCTCAGATAGACGGATATCTGGCGCGATGGTGTTACCCGGGTCGAGAGGTCGGGCAGCAGGTCGCCGACCCAGGGACCGGCGGCGACGACCAGCGCGTCGGCGTCCAGGATCTGGCCGCCCGACCGCACCCGGGCGATTTCCGGCTCGATGTCGTCGACCCGTGTCGAGGGCATGAGGACCGCCCCGTTCTCCCCCAGCCAGCCGGCGAGTGATGCGACGATCCGCTCGGCCAGGAGCACGCCGCCGCTGTCGACCAGGAAGGCGGCCCCGATGTCATCGCCGGTAAGGGTCGGCACCCGTTCCGCGACCTCGGCCGCCGACAGCCATAGGAGGCGGCGGCCGAGCCCGCCCAGCGTCGCCGCCGTCTCGCCGATCCAGCTTTGCCGACCGTCGGCGGCG
>CAYNIS010000015.1:0-19207 GCA_964397055.1 uncultured Rhodospirillaceae bacterium
GGCGGAAGTCGCCCTTGGCGCGCTTGCCGTCGACCCGGACCTGGCCCGAGCGCAACAGCTTCTGCAGGTGACCCTGGGTGACCTGAGGGAACTGTCGTCGGAACCAGCGGTCGAGCCGGCTGCCCTCGTCCGCGGCGTCGACGGCGACGGTCAGTACCTCCCGCGCCATCAGACCACCACCAGCCGCACGGCGCGCATGCCGATGACCAGGGCGGCGATCGACAGGGTCACGGACGCGGCGAGGTAGAGCCCGGCGGCCACGAGCCGGTCTTCGCGGGCGAGATAGACGAGGTCCAGGGAGAAGGTCGAAAACGTGGTGAGCGCGCCCAGAAGGCCGGTCGTCAGCATCGCCTGGATGGCGCGCGGCGGGGTCCAGGCGAGGGCGAATGTCTCGACCAACGCTCCCATGGCGAACGCGCCCAGGATGTTGACGATCAGGGTGCCGGCCGGGAAGCCGAGGCCGAAGGTGGACGTCGCCCAGAGGTTGATGAGGAAGCGCAAGCTGGCCCCGATCGCCCCGCCTGCCGCGACCGCGCCCAGGAGTGTGATGGATGGCATTCAGCCCTCCCCGGCCGTCTTGGCCGCCCGGCGTTCGGCCCAGTCGGCAAGGCGGCGGCCGAGTTCCGCCTCGAACCCGCGGGCGGTCGGCTCGTAGAAGCGCGGGCGCGCCATGCCCTCGGGGAAGTAGTCCTGCCCGGAAAACCCGTCCTCCTGGTCATGGTCGTAGGCATAGCCGGCGCCATAGCCCTCTTCGCGCATCAGTTTGGTCGGCGCGTTCAAGATGTGCTTCGGCGGCATCAGGGACCCGGTCTCCTTGGCCGTCCGGGTTGCCGCCTTGAACGCCGCGTAGGCCGCGTTCGACTTCGGCGCCGACGCCAGGTAGATCACCGCCTGGGCGATCGCGAGTTCACCCTCCGGACTGCCCAGCCGCTCAAAGGTGTCCCAGGCGGATACGCACAGGCCCAAAGCCTGCGGCGCGGCGAGACCGACATCCTCGATCGCCATCCGGGTGACGCGCCGGGCGATGTAGCGCGGGTCCTCGCCCCCGTCGAGCATGCGCGCAAGCCAGTAGAGGGCCGCATCCGGGTCCGACCCGCGCACCGACTTGTGCAGGGCGGAGATCAGGTTGTAGTGGCTGTCCTGGGTCTTGTCGTAGAGTGGGGCCCGGCGCATCACCGCATGGGTCAGCCCCTCGCGGTCGAGCGGCCGATCGAGCCCCTGGGCATAGAGCTGTTCGGCGAGGTTGAGGGCAAAGCGGCCGTCACCGTCGGCCATGCGCACGAGGGCAAGGCGCGCGTCGGCGTCGAGCGGCAACGGTTGCCCCTCGGTCGCCTCGGCGCGGGTGAGCAGGGTTTCAAGATCGGCGTCCGCCAGGCGATTGAGCACGAGCACCTGAGAGCGCGACAGCAGCGCCCCGTTGAGCTCGAAGGACGGGTTCTCGGTCGTGGCCCCGATCAGGATGACCGTGCCGTCCTCGACGACCGGCAGGAAGGCATCCTGCTGGGCGCGGTTGAAGCGGTGGATCTCATCGACGAACAGGACCGTCCCGCGGCCGCCGGCACGCTCGGCCCGCGCCCTCTCGAACGCCTGGCGCAGATCGGCGACACCGGAAAACACCGCCGACAGCGGCTCGAAGGCGTGGCGCGTGTGGTCGGCGAGCAGGCGGGCGATGGTGGTCTTGCCGCAGCCCGGCGGCCCCCAGAGGATGGTGGAGGTGAGCTGGCCCGCCGCCACCATGCGTCCGAGCGGGCCGTCCGGCCCGACGACATGGTCCTGGCCGACGACTTCCCCCAGGCTGGCGGGCCTCAGTCGATCGGCGAGCGGGCGCGGCGCCGACGCCTCGAACAGGCCGGCCGAAGCCTCTCTCGCCCGGCTCCGGCTCACGCCGGCTTCATCCCGACATGACCAGCGTGATGACCTGGTCCTCCCGTCGCAACTGCAGGCGCCAGCGGCGCGAGCCCCGGTCGAGTGCGCGTTCCAGCTGGCTCACCCTCTGTACCGCTTGGCCGTTGACGTTGAGGATGATGTCGCCGCTGCGCAGGCCGGAGGCATCGGCGCGCGATCCCTGCTCGACGTCGCCGATGATGACACCGCCCTCCAGTTCCTCCGAGAGGTTGAGCTCGGCGATGACCGCCGGGTTGACGTTCATCACCGTCGCCCCGGACAGGGGATTGCGCCCGCCGACCCGGGTCTCGTTGCGCGGCGGATCATCGGGCGGGGCCACCGCGCGGAAGGTCGCCGACCGCCACTGCCCATTCCGGAACAGCGTGACCTCGGCCTCGGACCCGATCGGCAGGGTCGCGATCCGGAAGCGCATCGCCTCCGGTTCCAGCACCTCCACACCGTTGATCGCATAGATCACGTCGCCGACCTCGATTCCGGCGCGATCGGCCGGCCCGCCGCGGAACACGCGCCGGATGAGGACACCTGACGGCCGGTCGAGACCGAGGCTCTGGGCAACGTCCGGGGTGACCTGCTGGCCGCCCATGCCCGCCCAGGGACGCACCAGCTGGCCGCCGGCGAGGGCAGCCGCAAGGACCGTGCGCGCCATGTTGGAAGGGACCGCGAAGCCGATGCCGAGCGATCCGCCGGAACGGGAGAAGATCGCGGTGTTGATGCCGATCAGCCCGCCGTCCATGCCGATCAGCGCCCCGCCGGAATTGCCGGGGTTGATCGCCGCGTCGGTCTGGATGAACAAGCCGAAATCGGTGATTCCCGCGGCCCGGGAGGTGGCGGACACGATACCGCTGGTGACCGTCTGGCCGATCCCGAACGGGTTGCCGATGGCAAGCACGAGGTCGCCTGCCTCCACCCCGTCGCTGTCGGCGAAGTCGATGAAGGGGAAGGTCTCGCCGCTCGTCTCCATGCGCAGGACGGCGATGTCGGTGCGTTCGTCAGAGAGGATCAGCTCGGCCGAAAACTCACGCCGGTCGGCCAGGGCCACGGTGATCTCGTCCGCCCCCTCGATCACATGGTGGTTGGTGAGGACGATGCCCTCCGGCCGGACGATGACGCCCGACCCCAGCGAGCGCTGCATGCGGTCCGGCATGCGGAACGGGCCGTCGCCGAAGAAGCGGCGGAAGAACGGGTCGCCCATGAACGGATTGGCGCGCGCCTGAACCGTGCGCTGGGCGAAGATATTGACGACGGCGGGCGCGGCCCGCTTCACCAGCGGCGCGAAGGAAAGCTGCATGTCCTCGCGCGATTGGGGCACCACCCGGCTCTGGGCGGTGGCGGGTCCCGCCGCCGCGAGAGCCGTGACGAGCGCCATCAGCGCGAGGACGATCCCCCGATACCCCTGCTTCGCATTCTGTCGTGCCATCAGCTGAAACCCACTTCAAGCAGCATGCGATCCCGGGCGCGGTCGGCCCCGAAGCCTCGATGTGGGTCAGATGTTGGGCCGATCGCGCGGCGGAAAAGGGGCCGTCCCATGGCACATGAGGAGGTACATGGAGGGGCACGTGACGCCGGCACCGGCGCCATTACCAGAGCCACCAGAGAGATCAGGGGTTGGCGCGGCAGCGCTCAAGGCAGCTGCGCAGCTGGGCCTGGCATGCCTCGGTCCCGGTGAACACCGTGCCGCGATCGCGCCGGCTGCCCGACTGGGTGTCGCCGCAGATGTCGAAGCTGCGGTTGCACTGGGCCAGGCAGGACTGCCGGGTGCCGGCGGCGGCGCTGTCACGCGCCGGGGAGAAGCGCGGCTCTGCCCGGGAAGTGCAGCCCGCGACGGTTCCGAGGATCAAGGCGATGACGAGGAAGCGTGCGCGGGACTGGCTGAACACGGGACTTAAACTCCGAATCCTTCGGTCGGGGCCTCCATGACCGGCGGCGGTGGCCCGCTGTCCTGGCCCTTTGCTTCTGGGTCCCGATCGACGAGTTCGATGATCGCCATCGGAGCCGCGTCACCGTAGCGGAAGCCCGCCTTCAACACACGGGTATATCCACCGGCCCGGCTCTTGTAGCGATCGGCCAGGGTCGAGAACAGCTTCGCCACCACCGCATCGTCGCGCAGTTGGGCGAACGCCCGACGCCGGTTGGCGAGGCCGCCGTGCTTGCCCAGGGTCACCAGCCGGTCGACGATCGGCTTCAGATCCTTCGCCTTCGGCAGGGTCGTCTTGATCTGCTCGTGCTTCAGAAGCGCCGATGCCATGTTGGCGAACATCGCCTTGCGATGGCTCTTGGTCCGTTTGAACTTACGGCCGCTCATGCGGTGCCGCATGACACCCTCTCCTGCTCATCAAATGACAGCCGGCGCCGGTTCTCGCCGGGCGCCGGCCGGTTATCGCCTGAAGCCCTGACCGGTCAGTAGGGCTCGTCGAGCTTCTTCGCCAGTTCCTCGATGTTCTCCGGCGGCCAGCCGGCCACCGTCATGCCGAGGTGGAGACCCATGGAGGTCAGCACCTCCTTGATCTCGTTCAGCGACTTCCGCCCGAAATTCGGCGTCCGGAGCATTTCCGCCTCGGACTTCTGCACGAGATCGCCGATGTAGATGATATTGTCGTTCTTCAGGCAGTTGGCCGAGCGGACCGACAGCTCCAGCTCATCGACCTTGCGCAGAAGATTGCGGTTGAACGGCAGGTCTTCGGCGCGCTCCTCGACCGCCGGACGGCTCGGCTCGTGGAAGTTCACGAAGATCGCCAACTGGTCCTGAAGGATGCGCGCGGCGAGCGCCACCGCATCCTCCGGCGAGACCGCCCCGTTCGTTTCGATCTGCAGGGTCAGCCGGTCATAGTCGGTGATCTGGCCGACACGGGTGTTGTCGACCCGGTAGGAGACTTTGCGAACCGGGGAGAAGATGCTGTCGACCGGAATGAAGCCGATCGGGGCGTCTTCCGGCCGGTTGGTCGCCGCCGGACGGTAGCCCTTCCCGTTCTGCACGGTGAGTTCCATGTTGAGGAGCCCATCATGGTCGAGCGTGCAGATCACGAGTTCCGGGTTCATGATGTCGATGTCGGGGCCGGTCTCGATCATCCCGGCGGTGACCTCGCACGGTCCTTCGGCGCGCAAGCGCATGCGCTTCGGCCCTTCGGCGTGCATGCGCAGGGCCAGCGTCTTGATGTTGAGGACGATGTCGGTCATGTCCTCGCGGACACCCGGGATCGACGAGAACTCGTGCAGCACGCCGTCGACCTGGATCGCAATCACGGCAGCGCCCTGGAGCGAGTTCATCAGGACGCGGCGCAGGGCGTTGCCCAGGGTGAGGCCATAGCCCCGCTCCAAGGGCTCGGCGACGATGGTGCCGAACCGGCGCGGGTCGGGACCCGGCTGGACGCCAAGCTTCTGCGGCTTGATCATGTCCTGCCAGTTCTTCTGCATCAGCGGCGTACCTTCGCTGGAATAACCGGACGCTGTCGTCGCCACCCGTACCTCCTTGCCCTCTTGATCGGGACCTGGCCGTTTGGCCAGCCCGTCTCTCCGCGGTCGCTCAACAAAAAGCCGACCTTGCGGAAACCCATGGAGGCAGCAACTGGCCCCCAGGGACGTGTTTGGCGCCGTGACGCCCAGAGCGGGGAACCGATCGACGAAACCCCGTTCCGCGGCACCGCCCGGCGGCGCCCTGCGCCAGCGCGGCCGGCCGGCCGGCCGGCGTCGCCTCAGATGCGGCGCTTCTTGCGCGGCCGAACGCCGTTGTGCGGGATCGGCGTCACGTCGTTGATCGCCGTGATCGCAAACCCGACGGACTGGAGGGCGCGCAGCGCCGACTCACGCCCCGACCCCGGCCCCTTTACGCGAACCTCAAGCGTGCGCATGCCATGTTCCATCGCCTTGCGGCCGGCATCTTCGGCGGCGACCTGGGCGGCATATGGCGTCGACTTCCGCGACCCCTTGAAGCCCTGCATGCCCGACGACGACCAGGAAATCGCATTGCCCTGGGCATCGGTGATCGTGATCAAGGTGTTGTTGAAGGTCGCATTCACATGCGCCACGCCGGAGGCGATGTTCTTCTTTTCCTTGCGCCTGAGGCGGGTTGCTTGTTTCGGCTTCGCCATGGATATCGGGGTCCGTCGCGGTTTTGGTCTTGAATGAATAGCGACGTCGGGCGGCCGTCAGCCGGCGGCCGCGCGCGCCATCCTGTCTTCGGAAATTACTTGCGCCCGGCCTTCTTCTTGCCGGCGATCGCCTTTGCCGGGCCCTTGCGGGTGCGGGCATTGGTGTGGGTCCGCTGACCGTGGACCGGCAGGCCCTTGCGGTGGCGCAGCCCCCGATAGCAGCCGAGGTCCATCAGCCGCTTGATGTTCATCGCGACGTCGCGGCGCAGGTCGCCCTCGACCTTGTAGTCGCCGTCGATCACCTCACGAATCCGCACGATCTCGTCGTCGGTGAGGTCGCTCACCCGACGGTCGTCGGGGATACCGACCTGATCGCAAATCGACTTCGCACTCGTCCGGCCGATGCCGTGGATGTAGGTCAGAGAGATCTCGACTCGTTTTCCGGTCGGGATATTGACACCACCGATACGCGCCACGCGTTGCAACTCCCCAAGTCTTCGGCGTCCCGGCAACCGCACATCCGCGACTGCGCGCCGAAACAACAAAAACGGCCGACCCGTCGCAGTCCTGCGCCAGGGTGCCGTCGGATGATCTCAAGACCGCGCATTATATGCCGACGATCGCCCGGGTCAAGCAGCATCGGCAAGCCGCCGCCTCCCAGCCAAGGTCGCCCAATGCGCCCGTCGGTCAGCCGATGCCGAGAACTCCGGCAATCTCCTTGGTCACGGCGTCGATGTCGGCCATGCCGTCGACCTGCTTCAGGATGCCGTGATCGCGATAGTAAGGCAGAATCGGCGCCGTCTGCTCGTGATAGGCGTTGAGGCGGTTGGTCACCGTCTCCGCATTGTCGTCGGCCCGGCGCTTGAACTCGGTCGACCCGCAAGCGTCGCAGATGCCCGGCTGCTTCGGCGTCTTGAAGCTGTCGTGGTAGCCGGCCCCGCAGTTCGCACAGGTGAAGCGACCGACGATCCGCTCGGTCAGGGCTGCGTCGTCGACGCTCATCTCGATGACGGCGTCGAGCTTCAGGCCCTTTTCCTTCAGCATGTCGTCGAGGGCCTCGGCCTGGCGGACCGTGCGCGGGAAGCCGTCGAGGATGAAGCCGTTGGTGCAATCCGGCTGCTCGATCCGGGATGCGATCATCTTGATCATCAGATCGTCCGGCACGAGGCCGCCCGATTCCATGATCTCCTTCGCCTGCCGGCCAAGATCCGTGCCCTTCGCGACCTGCTCACGCAGCATGTCGCCGGTGGAGATCTGGAGAAGCCCCTGCTCGTCCTGGAGAATACGGGCCTGCGTTCCCTTGCCCGCGCCCGGGGGCCCCAACAGAATCAGGTTCATCCGCGCCGTCCTCTGAGCTTCGCCTTCTTGATCAGCCCTTCGTACTGCTGGGCCAGGAGATGCGAGTGCACCTGCGCCACGGTGTCCATGGTCACCGTGACCACGATCAGCAGGCTGGTGCCGCCGAAATAGAACGGCAGGGCATTCTGAGCAATCAGAAACTCAGGCAACAGGCAGACGAACACCAGATAGGCCGCCCCGATCACGGTGATCCGGGTCAGCACATGATCGATGTAGTCGGCGGTGTTGCGTCCCGGGCGAATACCCGGAAGGAAGCCGCCGTACTTGCGCAGGTTGTCGGCGGTCTCCTCCGGGTTGAAGACCACGGCCGTGTAGAAGAAGCAGAAAAAGCCGATCAGGCTGGCGTAGAGCGCCATGTAGAGCGGCTGGCCGTGCGCCAGCCAGCGCTGCGCCTGCAACAGCCAGGTCGGCCCGTCACCGCCAGTGAAGCCGATCAGGGTCAGCGGCAGCAGCAGGAGCGACGACGCGAAGATCGGCGGGATGACGCCGGCGGTGTTCAGTTTCAGCGGCAGATGGGTCGCCTCGCCGCCGAACATGCGGTTGCCGACCTGGCGCTTCGGATACTGGACCACCAGGCGCCGCTGGGCGCGCTCCATGAACACGATGAAGGCGATGACGCCGACCGCCATGACGATCACGAAGATCAGGAGGGCCGGCGAGATCAGCCGGTTCGCGGCGGATTCGAAGAGCTGGTAGAGCGCACTCGGCAGGCCCGCGACGATGCCGGCGAAGATCAGGAGAGAGATGCCGTTGCCGATGCCGCGGCTGGTCATCTGCTCGCCCAGCCACATCAGGAAGACGGTGCCGCCGACCAGGGTGACCATGGTGGTCAGCCGGAAGATGTAGCCCGGCTCGATCACAGCACTTGCGCCGTTGGCACCGGCAAGGTTCTCCAGCCCGACCGCGAGGCCGTAGCCCTGGACGGAGGCCAGGAACACGGTCAGGTAGCGCGTGTACTGGTTGATCTTCTTGCGGCCCGCTTCGCCCTCCTTCTTCAAGGCCTCCATCGACGGCGAGACCGACGTCATGAGCTGCATGACGATCGAGGAGGAGATGTACGGCATGATGTTGAGCGCGAAGATCGAGGAACGCTCGAGAGCCCCGCCGGCGAAAACGTTGAAGATGCCGAAGATGCCTGACGCGTGATCGCTGAAGATCGCGGCGAACGCCGTGGTATCGATGCCGGGCAACGGGATGAAGGTACCGAGCCGGTAGATGATCAAGGCGCCAAGGGTGAACCACAAGCGCTGCTTGAGCTCGGTCGCCTTGGAAAGAGCGCCGATATTGATATTGGCGGCAAGCTGTTCGGCGGCGGACGACATCGGGACCCCCTTGGCCTCGGTAACGGCTGCAGCGGTCGGACCGTTGGCGGACCAAGCCCCCGGAACCGCATTCTCGACATGCCAGACATATGAACGGGGCGGCCGATCGTCAGCCGCCCCCTTCATCAATTCGTCGAACTGTGGTCAAGGTTCCACGCCATCGGTCACCACGCGGAACCAATCCCGATCCGGATCACGCGTCCGGAGCGCCAGCTTCGGGCGCCTCAGCCGCACCAGCGGAGGCCCCCGCCTTCTTCATCCGCAGTTGGCGGCGAACCTTTGGCGGGATCACCGTGACGCTGCCGCCGGCCGCCTCGACCGCCTGGCGGGCCGGCGCCGAAATGCCGTCGACCTCGACCGTGATCGCCTGGGAAATCTCCCCCTTGGCGAGCAGGCGAATGCCGTCGCGCGGGTGGGTCACCAGGCCGGAAGCGATCAGGCTGTCCCGGTTGATGGTCTGGGCCGCGTCCAGCTTGCCGGCATCGATGAAGGCCTGAATCCGGCCCAGATTGACGACCTGAAACCGGCGCTTCAGCGGATTGTTGAAGCCGCGCTTCGGAAGCTTCTGGTGCAGCGGCATCTGGCCGCCCTCGAAGCCCTTGAGGGCGACACCGGTGCGCGAGCCCTGGCCCTTCTGACCGCGGGCGGAGGTCTTGCCCTTGCCCGATCCCATGCCGCGGCCGACGCGCATGCGCTTCTTGCGCGCACCCGGGTTGTCCCTGATTTCGTTGAGCTTCATCGGTTCACATCCATCATGCCAGAGGTCGTGGGCAAATGCCGCCGTTACTCGGCCGGCACCACCTCGACCAGGTGCTTCACCTTGTTGATCATGCCGCGCACGGAGGGCGTGTCCTCCAGCGAGCGAACCCGGTGGAGCTTGGTCAGCCCAAGCCCGACCAGGGTATCCTTCTGGTCCTTGGGCCGGCCGATGCCGCTGCGAACCAGCTTCACCAGAACCCGCGGGGTGGTTTCAGTCGTCATCGATCAAGTCTCCTGTGCGGCCTCGGCAGCCGCCTCGGGGGCTGCCGGCTCGACCGCCGCCAACGCCGGATCGAGCGCGCCGTCCTCGGCAACAACGCCTTCGCCGCCGGCACCCTCGCCCGCGTACTCAGCATCCTGCTCGCGGCGGCCCAGCACATCCGCGACCTTCTTGCCCCGGCGCGCAGCCACGGCACGCGGGTTGGTCAGGCCGCCCAGCGCATCGAAGGTCGCCTTCACCATGTTGTGCGGGTTGGACGTGCCGGTCGACTTCGCAACCACGTCCTGGACGCCGAGCGCCTCGAACACGGCCCGCATCGGCCCCCCTGCGATGATCCCGGTACCGGCCGGGGCCGCCCGCAAGACGACCTTGCCGGCGCCGAAGTGGCCGCGCGCGTCGTGGTGCAGGGTCCGTCCCTCGCGCAGCGGCACCCGCATCATGGTGCGCTTCGCCTGATCGGTCGCCTTGCGGATCGCCTCCGGCACCTCGCGCGCCTTGCCCGCGCCGGTGCCGACCCGGCCCTTGCCGTCGCCGACCACGACCAGTGCCGCGAAGCCGAACCGCCGGCCGCCCTTGACCACCTTGGCCACACGATTGATCGAAACCAGCTTCTCGACCAGATCACTTTCTTCGCGATCGCCGCCCTTGTTGCCGCGGTCGCCGCGATCCTGCCTGTCGCCTCGTGCCATGTCGTCCTAACCTCTGATCCCCGCCGTCCTCTTGGTTGTTGCCAAGCCGGGCGGCGATCCGTCCAAAAAAGCGCGTCGGCCGGAGATGTGCCGGCCCGGCCCCTCGCGTAAGCTCAGAATTCCAAACCGCCCTCACGGGCGCCGTCGGCCAGCGCCTTGACCCGCCCGTGATAGAGGTAGCCGCCGCGATCGAAGCGGATCTGACGGACCCCCTTCTCCATCGCGCGCTGGGCGAGCAGCTTGCCGACCTCGCTCGCCGCCGCCGTATCGGCCCCGGTCTTGAGCTGGCCCTTGAGCGCGGTGTCGAGGGTCGACGCCGCCGCCAGCGTCACGCGCGCGACATCATCGATGATCTGGGCATATATGTGCTTCGACGAGCGGAACACGGAGAGCCGCGGCCGATCGCTGCGAATGCGCCGCAACCGGGCGCGCAGGCGCCGCTTGCGCGCCTGAAGGGGAGTGAGCTTCGCCATCGCGCGCGGTCCTTACTTCTTCTTGCCTTCTTTGCGGAGGATCGTCTCCTCCTCATACTTCACACCCTTGCCCTTGTAGGGCTCAGGCGGACGCATCGAGCGGATCTCGGCGGCGATCTGACCGACCTGCTGCTTGTCCGCGCCGCTGATCGCGACCGAGGTCGGCTTCTCGCACGCCATCTTGACCCCTTCCGGGATCGGATAGCGGATCTCGTGGCTGTAGCCGAGCTGGAGCACCAGTTCCTTGCCCTGGACCGCGGCCCGATAGCCGACCCCGTTGATTTCGAGATTGCGGGTGAAGCCCTCGCTGACCCCCTTCACCAGATTGGCGAGAACCGTGCGAGAGGTCGCCCACAGCTGTCGCGCCTTCCGGCTCTGTGTCCGCGGCGCCACCTTCAGCGACCCGTCGGCCAGTTCGACGGACACCTCGTCATGGACCCGGAACGCAAGCTGACCCAGCTTGCCCTTGGCCGAGACGTCCTGACCGTCGACCTTGACGTCGACGCCAGACGGCACCGGAACGGGGTACTTGCCAATCCGCGACATTTCTCGAAACCCTCAATAGTCTTGGGCAGGCGGCACACGCCGGCCCGGGTCAGAACACCTGGCAGAGAACCTCGCCGCCGACATTCACGTTGCGTGCCTCGTGGTCGGACATCACACCGCGCGGCGTCGACAGAATGGAGATGCCGAGGCCGTTGTAGACCCGCGGCAGTTCCGCAATCTTCGAATAAACGCGGCGGCCCGGCTTCGACACGCGGGAGATTTCCCGGATAACCGGCTCTCCTTCGTGGTACTTGAGCTCGATCTTCAGGCGGCGGATGTTTTCCTTGCCGTCGATTTCGAACTCGGAATACGCGCGGATGTAACCCTCGCGCTGGAGCACATCGAGCACGTTGCGGCGCAGCTTCGAAAACGGGCTTTCGATCGCCCGCATGCGAGCGCGCTGGCCGTTGCGGATACGGGTGAGCATGTCACCCAAGGGATCACTCAGCGACATCGTCGTCCCTTACCAGCTGGACTTGGTGACGCCCGGCACCTGGCCGATCGAGGCGAGGTCGCGCAACGCGATACGGGACATCTTGAACTTGCGATAATAGGCGCGCGGCCGGCCCGAAACCTCGCAACGGTTGCGGATCCGGGTCGGGTTGCCGTTGCGCGGCAACTCGGCGAGCTTCAGCTGCGCCTGAAAGCGCTCCTCCGCCGGCAGATCCTTGTCGCGCGCAATCGCGAGCAGACGCTTGCGGCGGCCGTCCAGCGACTTCGACATCTTGCGCCGCCGCTGGTTGGTTTCCATGGTGCCTTTCTTGGCCATCGTTTCGGTCTCCCCTTTCGGCGCCGGCGTCAGGCCGCGAACGGCATGTTGAAACCCGCGAGAAGCGCGCGCGCCTCGTCGTTGGATCGGGCGGTGGTGCAGATGATGATGTCGATCCCGCGCACGTCCTCGACCTTGTCGTACTCGATCTCGGGGAAGACGATCTGCTCACGGACCCCCATGGCGAAGTTGCCGTTGCCGTCGAAGCTCTTGCCGTTGAGGCCACGGAAATCGCGCACCCGCGGCAGGGCGATGTTCACGAGGCGGTCGAGGAACTCGTACATCCGCTCCCGGCGCAGGGTGACCTTGCAGCCGATCGACATCCCCTGGCGCAGCTTGAACTGGGCGATCGACTTGCGGGCCTTGGTGACCACCGGCTTCTGGCCGGCGATCAGCGTCAGCTCACCGACCGCGGTCTGCATCTTCTTGGAGTCGGCGACAGCCTCGCCGACGCCCATGTTGAGCACGATCTTCTCCAGCCGCGGCACGGCCATCGGGTTCTTGTAGGCGAACTCGTCCTGCAGCTTCTGCCGGATCTCGTTCTGGTAAAGGGTCTGCATGCGGGTCATGGTCGATCCATCCTCACCGGTCGATGATCTCGCCGGAGCGCTTGGCGACCCGGACCTTGCGACCGTCGTCCAGGGTCTTGTAGCCCACCCGCGTCGGCAGGCCCGATGTCGGGTCGATATGGGAGACGTTGGACACGTCGATCGGCGCCTCGATCTCCAGGATGCCGCCCTCCTGGCGCGGGGACGGCCGGCGGTGACGCTTGACCAGGTTCACCCCCTGGACGACCAGCCGCCGTTCCATCGGGATCACCCGCAACACCTCACCGGTCTTGCCCTTGTCCCGGCCGGTGATCACCACCACCCGGTCGCCCTTCTTCACGCGCAGTTTCTGCCGTTCCGTGGCGTGCGCGGTCTTCTTCTTCTGGGCCATGTCAGAGCACCTCCGGCGCCAGCGAGATGATCTTCATGAAGCGCTTGGCACGCAGTTCACGCGTGACCGGGCCGAAGATACGGGTGCCGATCGGATCATTCTGCTTGTTGATCAGGACCGCGGCGTTGCCATCGAAGCGGATCACCGAACCGTCCGGGCGCTGCAGGGCATGGGCGGTGCGCACGATGACGGCGCGGTGGACGTCGCCCTTCTTCACGCGGCCACGCGGAATCGCATCCTTGACGGAGACGATGATGACATCGCCAACGCCCGCGGTCTTGCGCTTCGATCCGCCCAAGACCTTGATGCACATAACCCGGCGCGCGCCCGAATTATCGGCGACCTCCAGGTTTGTCTGCATCTGGATCATCGATCAGCCTTCCTCTTTCTCTTCGGCAGCACCTTCGTCGACGGCGGGAGCCTCGCCCACCAGGCCAGCCAGCTGGTCGGCCAAGGTGCCGCCGGCACTCGGCGCGCGCTCGGCCGTCTCGACCGCGGTTTCCGCCAGGAGCTCCTGGACTTCCGCTTCGGCCGAGGTTTCCGTCACCGCCCCGAACGCATCACGTTCCGACGGCGGCGGCGTGATCACGCGCCAGCGCTTGCGGCGCGAAATCGGGGCGCACTCCTCGATCTCGACCAGGTCGCCGATTCGGAACGCATTGGTGTCGTCGTGGGCGGCGTAGCGCTTCGACTTCTTGATGAACTTCTTGTAGACGGGGTGCATGAGGCGTCGCTCGATCAGAACGACAACGGTCTTGTCGTTCTTGTCGGAAACCACCTGACCCTGCATGACGCGGCGGGGCATCGTCTCGTCTCTTCCTAACCGGCGACGGCCGCAGCCGCGTCTGCGCGGGAGCGTTCGCCAAGAATCGTCTGGATGCGCGCGATATCGCGACGGACGACGCGGATGCGCGCCACCGACTCCAGCTGGCCCGAGGCCCGCTGGAAACGCAGGTTCATCTGCTCGCGCCTGAGCTTGGTCAGCTGCTCGGCGAGCTCATCGGACGTCTTCGTCCGAAAATCACGTGTCCGGTTCGGCATCAAAGCGGCCTTTCACCCAGGCGGACGACGAAGCGCGTGCCGATCGGCAGCTTGGCGGAGGCAAGCTTGAACGCCTGCTCGGCCAGCTCCAGGGTCACGCCGTCGAGTTCGAACAGCATGCGGCCCGGCTTGACCTTGGCCGCCCAGAATTCCGGCGAGCCCTTGCCGGAGCCCATGCGCACTTCCGCCGGCTTGCTCGAAACCGGGGTGTCGGGGAACACCCGGATCCACAACCGCCCCTGACGGCGGATGTAGCGGGTGATCGACCGGCGCGCACTTTCGATCTGGCGCGCGGTGATGCGGGCCGGTTCGGTCGCCTTCAGGCCGAACGCGCCGAAGGTCAGCTGGTTGCCGGCCTGGGCAGTGCCGTGGATCCGGCCCTTGTGCTGCTTGCGGTACTTGGTCCGCTTCGGGCTCAGCATGATACGTGTTCCCCTACCTCAAACCTTCCTGTCACGTCCGGCTCAGCTGCGGCCGGTCGGCTGCTGATCGGCCAGGCGCTTGTCCTGAGCCATCGGGTCGTGAGCCATGACGTCGCCTTTGAAGACCCAGACCTTGACCCCGCAGACACCGTAGGTCGTGCGCGCCGTGCCATGGGCGTAATCGATGTCGGCGCGCAGCGTGTGCAACGGCACCCGGCCTTCGCGGTACCACTCGGTCCGGGCGATTTCCGCCCCACCCAGACGGCCCGCACAGTTGATGCGGATACCCAGCGCGCCCAGCCGCATGGCCGACTGCACCGCCCGCTTCATCGCCCGGCGGAACGCGACGCGCCGTTCCAGCTGGCTCGCGATGTTGTCGGCAATCAGCTTCGCCTCGATCTCCGGCTTCCTGATCTCGATGATGTTGAGGGCGACATCGCCGCCGCACATCCGTGACAGTTCCTGACGGAGCTTCTCGATGTCAGCACCCTTCTTGCCGATGATGACACCGGGCCGGGCCGAGTGAATGGTCACCCGGACCTTCCGCGCCGCCCGCTCGATCACCACGCGCGCCACACCCGCCTGCTTGAGCTTCTGCATCAGGTGGCCGCGGAGCTTCAGGTCCTGGTGCAGCAGCGAACCGTAGTCGCGCTTGGCGTACCAGCGGCTGTCCCAGGTGCGGTTGATGCCGACGCGAAAACCGGTCGGGTTGATCTTGTGGCCCATCAGTAGAGGTCCTCGGCTTCGCGCACGACGATGGTCAGGTTGGAAAACGGCTTCTCGAGGCGGCCGACCCGCCCACGTGCCCGGGCGCGGAACCGCTTCATGACGAGCGTCTTGCCCACCGTCGCCGTCGAGACCACGAGGCGATCGACGTCGAGCTGGTGGTTGTTCTCGGCATTGGCGATCGCCGACTGCAGCACCTTCTTGACCTCGCCCGCGATCCGCCGCTCACAGAAGGTGAGATCGGCAAGCGCGTGCTCGACCGGCTTGCCCCGGATCAACTGGGCGACCAAGTTCAGCTTCTGCGGGCTGGTGCGCAGATTCTTGGCGTAGGCCTTGGCCTCCGTCTCAAGCTCGCGCCGTTCGTTTTCCGGCTTGCCCATGACTACCTCTTCTTCGCCTTCTTGTCGGCGGCGTGACCGTAGAACGTCCGCGTCGGTGCGAACTCGCCGAACTTGTGGCCGATCATGTGCTCGGTCACCAGGACGGGCACATGCTTCTGGCCGTTGTGCACGCCGAAGGTGAGGCCGACGAACTGCGGCAGAATGGTCGAGCGCCGGGACCACATCTTGATGATCTCGTTGCGGCCGGACTCGCGCACCTTCTCAGCTTTCTTGAGGAGGTAGCCGTCGACGAACGGGCCTTTCCAAATGGACCGAGCCATGGTCCCGAAACTCCCTTACTTCTTGTGCCGCGAACGGATGATGTATTTCTGGGTCGGCTTGTTCCGGCGGGTGCGCTTGCCTTTGGTCGGCACCCCCCAGGGGGTGACCGGGTTGCGACCGCCCGACGAGCGACCCTCGCCGCCACCGTGGGGGTGGTCGACCGGGTTCATCACCACGCCACGCACATTCGGGCGCTTGCCAAGCCAGCGCGTGCGCCCGGCCTTGCCCATCGACTGGTTCGAGTTGTCGGGGTTGGAAACCGCCCCGACCGAGGCCATGCACTCACCGCGCACGACGCGCAGTTCGCCGGAGGCCAGTTTCAGCTGGGCATAGCCGCCATCGCGGCCGACCAGCTGGGCATAGGTCCCCGCCGACCGCGCCAACTGACCGCCCTTGCCGGCCTTTAGCTCGATATTGTGGACGACAGTGCCGATCGGGACCGAGCGCAGGGGCATCGCGTTGCCCGGCTTCACGTCGACCCTCTCCCCGGCGACGACCGTGTCGCCGGCGCTCAACCGCTGCGGCGCCAGGATGTAGGCCTGCTCCCCGTCCTCATAGATGAGGAGGGCGATGAACGCGGTGCGGTTCGGGTCGTATTCCAGCCGCTCGACCTTGGCGGGCACATTCCACTTCCGGCGCTTGAAGTCGATCAGCCGGTAGGCGCGCTTATGGCCGCCGCCCCGCTGCCAGGCGGTGATGCGGCCGGTGTTGTTGCGACCGCCGGACTTCGACAGGCCTTCGGTCAGTTTCTTGACCGGCTTGCCCTTCCACAGGTCGGACTTGTCGACCAGAACCAGCTGCCGGGTGCCCGGCGTCATCGGGCGGTACTGTTTGAGTGCCATGGCTTAGTGAACCTTCGTCCCCATGCTATCCGTCGGTCAGATGCCGAGACCGATCAAATACCGGTCTGGACGTCGATCATCTGGCCTTCGGCCAGGCTCACGACGGCCTTCTTGACGTCCGACCTCCGCCCGGGGACACCCCGGAACCGCTTGGTCTTGCCCTTGAGGATCAGCGTGTTGACCGCCTTCACCTGGACGTTGAACAGCTGCTCCACCGCAGCCTTGATCTCCGGCTTCGAGGCATCGAGCGCCACCCGGAAGGTGACCTGCCCGTGTTCGGAACCAAGGGTCGCCTTCTCGGTGATGACCGGAGACCGGATGATCTCGTAGAGCCGCTCCTGGCTGAGGGCGACGGGCTTCGCGCGATTGCTCATTTCAGGCGAGCCTCCAGGCTCTCGACCGCGGCCCGGGTCAAGACCAGGGTATCGCGTTTCAGGATGTCGTAGACGTTCGCACCGATCTGCGGCAGCACCTGCACCAGGGGCAGGTTGCGAACCGCGCGCACGCAGGCCTCGTCAACCGCCGCCCCGTCGATGATCAGGGCAGACTTGCCGGCCCCGATCTTCAGCAGGGCCTCGGCCATCGCCTTGGTCTTGTGGGTCTCGGGCTTCGCCTCGTCGACGACGATCAGCTTGCCCTCTGCCGCCTTGACCGACAGCGCGGTCTTCAGCGCGAGACGCCGGACCTTCTTGTTCATGTCGATGGCATGGCTGCGCACCACCGGGCCGAAGACGGTCTGACCGCCGCGGAACTGGGTCGAGCGCATCGAGCCCTGGCGCGCGCGGCCGGTCCCCTTCTGGCGGAACGGCTTCTTGCCGGTGCCGCTGATCTCGGAGATCGTCTTGACCTTGTGCGACCCCTGGCGGGCCTTGGCACGCTGCCAGTTCACGGCACGCGACAGGAGATCCGGGCGCGCCGGCAAGCCGAACACCGCGTCGTCCAGGTCGATCTCGCCGACCGCCTCGTTGGCGAAGTTGATGACGGATAGCTTCATCGCTCAGTTATTCCTTCGGCTCGTCACCGGCATCGGCAGCAGGCTCGGCGTCCGTCGCGGGTTCCTCCGCCACCGCCTCGTCAGCCGGTGCGGCTTCGGCCTCCACACCGGCCGCGTCGTCCGCAGTTGCTTCGGCCGCAGTTGCTTCGGCCGCTTCCACCGCGGCCTCGGCTTCCGGCTCGGCCGGCGCCGCCGCAAGCTCCTCGGCCGTCAGGAACGAACCCGGATAGGGCGCTTCCTTGGAGGCCGGCTTCTTGACCGCGTCGCGCAGCAGCACCCAGCCGCCCTCCGAACCGGGGACGGCCCCCTTGACCAGGATCAGCCCGCGCTCGACGTCGACCATCTCGACCGTCAAGTTCTGCGTGGTGACCCGCTTGTCACCCATGTGGCCGGCCATCCGCTTGCCCTTGAACACCCGCCCGGGGTCCTGGCACTGGCCGGTCGATCCATGGCTGCGGTGGGACACCGACACACCGTGGGACGCGTTCAGGCCGCCGAAGTTGTGCCGCTTCATGGCACCGGCGAAGCCCTTGCCGATCGAACGCCCGGTGGCGTCGACAGGCTGGCCGACGACGAAGTGGTCGGCCTTGATCTCCGCCCCGACCTCGATCAGGGCGTCGGCTGCGACACGGAATTCCACCATGCGCATCTTCGGTTCGACCCGCGACTTGGCGAAATGGCCGCGCATCGGCTTGGTGACGTTCTTCGCCTTCATCTTGCCAGCGCCGACCTGGAGGGCGGTGTAGCCGTCCTCGTCCTGGGTACGCTGGTTGACGACCTGGCAGCTCTCAAGCTGGAGCACGGTCACCGGAATGTGCCGGCCGTCCTCAGCGAACAGTCGGGTCATCCCCATCTTGCGTGCAATCACACCGGTACGCATCAGTCCAAACCTCTTCCGCCCATTACCCGCCGGACGCCCTGTTCCGTTCGATCAGCCCCGATCAGAGCTTGATCTCGACGTCGACGCCGGCCGCAAGGTCGAGCTTCATCAGCGCGTCGACGGTCTGCGGGGTCGGGTCGATGATGTCCAAAAGGCGCTTGTGGGTGCGCATCTCGAACTGTTCGCGCGACTTCTTGTCGATGTGCGGGCCACGCAGCACGGTGAAGCGCTCGATCTGGGTCGGCAGCGGGATCGGCCCGCGCACCCGAGCCCCCGTCCGCTTCGCCGTGTGGACGATTTCGCTGGTCGACTGGTCCAGCACGCGATGGTCGAACGCGCGCAGTCGGATGCGGATGCTCTGGGTGTCCATACCAACCAAAACCTCGTGTTATCCGGCACCGGCCAGTCCGATGCGGGCCCGAATTCTCTCCGGTTGTCGAAACATCCCGGTCTTCAAAATCAGTCCCGGGCGCGACGTTTGCCGCGCCCGGGCTTTACCTGGGGGCCGCCTCGTGGGCAGCTCCCCGTCAACTGCACCCTATTCGAGGATTTGGGCGACGACGCCGGCGCCGAC
>CAYNIS010000016.1:0-18031 GCA_964397055.1 uncultured Rhodospirillaceae bacterium
GGCGATGAGGCCACACTCAAAGCCGAACCCGAAACTTCTTCAACAGCCTGCTAGAGCATTTTCCAGCCGGACGGAATCGGCCCGGCGGTTCGGAAAATGCTCAGATTGAATTGGTTGGCGCGCGTTCCGAACCGCGATGTGGGCCCACATCGCTGGAACACGCGCTAGTCTTGGACGACTCCAGTCGGAAAGCGGGTCCCTCAAACATGATCGACGTACAATTACTGCTCAGCTATCTGCCGATCTTCAGGACCAGAAGGGGGCTCGCGCGGCTTCTTTCAGCCCAGCGAAAGCAGACGAGAAAGCGGGCAAGACGAACGCTTCGATCGATGCAGCGGCGGTTAAACCGGCGTCTTGAGCGCGTGCTCGAACGGGCCAAGCTGAGAGGCGACCTTGCGATGCTGATCCGAAAGGGCGTGGTCGACAAGGCAGTCGCGGCCTCTGAACTGAGGCGCCTGATAGCTGTGCTGGCAATGCGCGAACTCACCAAAGGGAATCCGGAAAGCGTCCTAGCATGGCTTTCGAGTATTGATGCCAATCGGTTGCAAGACCTGTCCGAGTTCTGTGAGTTTCTTCGGTCAGACCAAATTTCTGACATTAACCTTAGGAAATTGGAAGCATCAACCAAGTCACCTTGTGTCATACATTTTCCGGTATGGGGTCAAGCCTATCTTCAGACGTTTTTTTCCTACACCCTGGCAAGCCTTCTGGCCGCAAACAACTTGCCACGCTGTTCGCAGAAACGTGCCATTATTATTTTAGTTCACACAGATCAGGAAAGCTGGGAAAAGATCGCTGACCCGGAAGTTGTTGCCGCGCTGGAGCAGTACTGCGAACTGATCGTATCGTATTTCCCGCTTGTGTCATGGTCGCCCAGGAACGACATAGAAAGCAATGAGTACAAGAGCCTAGTCACGAACTGGCGCTATTTCCAGTTTGGCTCGCTGCAGTACACGGCCCTCCAACTAGCTGCGCGGATTGGTGCCTCTTTCTCACCGATACCGGCGGATGTCTGCCTCTCCGACGGCGCTCTTTCGACTTGGCTGGACTACGAGGCAGACGGGTTTGATCTGGTGACGACCCAGGCCCCTCGCTCTGACAAGGCGGGTGCGCTGGCGGACATCGACACCCATCGCCAGGGTATCTCCGTCGATGTTTCGCCATCCGTCCTTCTTCAACTCCAGCGCCGCCACCTCCATGAGGCGAACGTGGAGAGGTCCTTGTTTTCCGGCAATGAGGCGTTCGGCGCTGTGGGCCACCTTCTCTTTCCCTATCCGGACGGCTTCGTGATGCGGGGCTGCCACTACCACCCGATCCTATGCGGGCCGCGGGTTACCAGCCGCTTGGCCGAGGTGGGCACAACCTTTCTCCCGATAGATGACTATGCGATCCAGACAGTCCTGAAGTCGGGGGACGAATTTCGCGTGTACCTGCCGGAGCAAGGTCAGGAAAACGGGCTCTTGGAGTTGAGTCCGGCGACTGTGCCGCGCCACAAGCCATTCGTTGAACAGGGCCCGGGACAGGAGCCGGAAGAACTCGACCTGTCGGCGACCGCCATGGCGCGACACTTCATCGAAAAGGTTTGCGGCAATCTCAGCCGACCGGAACTCGCCATTCTGACGCACAGGGTTGCGTTTGGCGACTGCGGGGCTGAGTTGTCGGCGGACGAGCAGTGTTTCGAGGACGTCCTGCGCGAAAGGCTTGCCGTACTCTCCCAGGAGGAGCCCTCAGCCGAGACCAAGATCGATCCGTAGAGAGTTCTCAACCCTGGGCTTGCAAGCCTTCGGAGGCTCTGCAAATGCCCTTTGCGGCGAGGTAGGCCGCGCAGATCTCGGAGAGCGGCATCGGCACGTGCCGGGTCGCACGCAGGGTCTTGGCCATTGCCACGGAACATTCGTGCGGTCGTGGCTCCACAACCGGCAAATCGCGGATGCTCACCGTCGTCATCGCGATCCGCGCGCGCAAGTCAGCCGGCAGCTCTGCTTCGAAGATGCGGAAGAGCTCAAGGCGCGAGACCCGCTCGAGTCCCCCGATGTTGTAGATGCCACTGGATCGGTTTTCGATCAGCCTCCAGGCGAACTCGGCGACATCCGATCCCGCGATCGGCGTGAAGTGCTGGTCGAAAGCCAGCGCTATCTGGCGCTCACCGGATGTTGCTTCGATCCATTGATGGAACACGTCGCGGTCACCGAGATTGGTGCCGAGGACCTTCGCCAGCCTCAGAACCAGCCCGGGGCGCTCGGCATTGATGATGTGGGCTTCGACCGCTGCCTTCTGGTGACCGTACTCCGATTCCGGCCGGACGGCGGCCCCCTCATCCCGGAAGTAGCCATGGTCGCCATAGACCGCGTCGCTGGAGATGTAGACCGGAACGAGGTCCAGTTCCCAGGCTTCGTCAACCAGACGGCACACGCTGGCCACGTTGAGGTCACGCGTCTCTTCGGGGTTGTTGGCGCAGTAATCGATGTTTGTATTGGCCGCCAAGAGGACGACATGGGTGGCATTCGGCAAGACATCGACCATAGCCCGGAGGTGATCGGAGCGGATGTCGAACAGGTGGCCGTTGTCGAACGGATGGGTGAAGAACGTACCCCGCCAGGACTCGCTGCTGCGCTGTTGCCGGAAGTAGGTCCCGACCATACCGCTGCTGCCAATGATGATTGCCTGGGCGCGATCTGGCATTTCAAGGTCCTGTTGCGTGACTTGGCGCAGCTAGCACGTGTTCCAGCGATGTGGACCCACATCGCGGTTCGGAACGCGCGCCAACCAATTGAACCTGAGCATCTTCCGAACCGCCGGGCCGATTCCGTCCGGCTCAAAAATGCTCTAGTGGTTTGATTCCGATATTTGCGACCGTGACGACATGAGCCCCCAGGCAAGTGTCGGAACCGGAAAACCACTCGGCAACACATTGTTTCTCGTGGAATTTCTCGAACTCGACATTTGGTTCGGCACTTGCCGCCAAAGGGCTCCAAACGTCGAACTCACTCCACTAAAGGCCGGCCGCCGGGACGACCGACCCTGGTACCCGCCAGTTGATCGGCAGATGCGCTAACCGGCTGGCAATCGTCGACGGGAGATCGCCAGCGAGCGATACATAGACCGTCGCCTCCGGCGGCGCAGCTTCAGGTGCCAGGACGGGCAGCCCCAGATGCATGCGACCGGCGCGCGACGGGTCCTCGTCGACAAAGAAGTCGACCTTCCCGACCAGGCTC
This sequence comes from uncultured Rhodospirillaceae bacterium, assembly GCA_964397055.1. Classification (GTDB taxonomy): domain Bacteria; phylum Pseudomonadota; class Alphaproteobacteria; order CAYNIS01; family CAYNIS01; genus CAYNIS01. The sequence continues at coordinate 3,216 of CAYNIS010000016.1, forward strand.
TCGCCAAGCCATGTTCCAAAGAGGGAGGTTCCGAACAGGCCGAAGGGACGGCTGACCTCGCTCAGATGACGCGCCTCCTCCTGGATCGCCGCGAGCCGATCGAGGCCACGGCGCGCAGCTTCGATGCCGAGGATCGGGAGATCGCCAGCCGGCGGGCCGTCATCGGGAGCGCGCGACGCAACGATGGACATCTCCTTGCCCGCGACGTCACCGACGATGCGGCAGGCGGAAAAACCGGCGTCTTTCGCAATGCTCACCACGTTGCGCGGCGCAAAATGGGAACAATGGTCGACGATCAGCATGTCGAGCGTCTGCGTCAGCACGTTCGGCACTTGAATCAAGAGCGACCCCGAGGGTTTCAGCTTGACCAGGAGGTCGGCCAGAAGGCGCTTGGGATCGGGTACGTGTTCCAGAGAGTGGAACAGCGTGATGAGATCGAATTGCCGATCAATATCGGCGACGCTGCCGCTCGCAAACGCAACGTCGGGCCCGATCGCTTCAACATCCACCCTCTGGTGTTCGCCCAGGTCATGGCCCATCAGGCGCCATTCCGGCTTGAGGATGCGGAAAGACCTCAGGGCCGTGCCGTTGCCGCAACCGAAATCCAACATGTCACCAACGGCTGGCAGGGGCACGACGCTCAACAACCCGTCGAGCACGACGAGCGAGCGCGGCAGCAGCCGGCCATCGGGTGTCCTGAGCTTCTGCTCCTCGCCGCCACCCACCTTGTGCGCCTGATAGGTGGCGTAGATCGCGTCACATGCCTCCTGCCACGGCTTGTCGATCGGCTTCTGGAGAAGATCGCAGGCAGGGCAATAGGCAAGAGCAACCGGCGCCCGCCAAAGCTGAAGGTCCGATGCGATCAGCGGCCAGTCGCCAAGACTGGCGACCGGAATCAGCGGGCCATAGCCGCAGGCGTGGCAGCAACTCGGGCTAGTATCTGGCATCAGAGAAACGCACCTGTCGCCAGGGCAAACTGCGGAGCGCGCGTTGCCGGTCTCGACATGATGGATGTGACGTCCGCATCGATCGCAAAACACCATCGAAAAGGTGCGCGTCGTCGCGGATCGCGCCGGTGGACCCTATGGCGTCAGGCAAAGGCTGTAAAGCAGTGTCACAAGAGCGGTGTCACAACGGTCTTCGCCACAGGAGCACGGAACTCTACCTCTTGATCGTCACCGGTCAGCTTGCCTCGACGATCACCTCCGGCTGCCAGCCCGGCGGATGCCAGGAGCCGGCAGCATCACGTTCCAGGCTGAACTCCGTCATGCGCCCGGCCCCGAGAAAACCGCGATCCGGACCCCACTTGCGGAAATAGCTGTTAAGTGTTGGGGCTGCCATTTTGGCGAGGTACATCTGCCGATAGGCGCGCTGGCGATCGGTTTCCGGCGGCGGCTCGCTGTGTTCGACCAGCTTCAGCATCTCTTCGACCGAACGCACGATGTCGTCGGGCGTCAACTCGTCATAGTCGTAGAGGGATGTCACCCTGAAATGGTCCGCATGCGCCGGATCACACGCCTCGGCCAGGGTCAGGTACTTCCCGGTGCGCCGATCACGGATGTACTTCGGGGTCTGCAGGTCGAAGGGTCCGATCGGCCAGCCGATCATCGGATGCGTCAGGTTGAGCAACAGGAGCGGCGTGCCGGTCATCCACGGAACGATCAGCGGCCCGCTATCGCAGCCGATCAGGAACCTGCTGCGCGCGATGAAGTAATAGTCCAGTTCCGGCACGGCTTCCGGGTGCGTGGCCACGTCGACGAGGCCGGGAATCTCAAGCGGCGTCATCGACTTGTCCCCGAGCCGCACGACGGAGAAGCCGCGGCCGGTCAGCAGCTCGATCGCCGGAAGGTAGTTCTCGATCGTGTTGTTGCGGACCGTATCGTCGCGGAACGTGCCCCGCTCCGCACCCCGGGCCAGGAACTTGTCGTGAACCTCCGCGCCCTTCTTGAAGCCGGCCTCCCGCACATGGAGGGTCACCACCGGGCGGTCCGGGTCGACGCCGAGCTTCAGCGCGAGCCGATCGAGCTCAGCTGTCTTCGCTGTCGGCAGGTGCATCGGCACCACCTCCGCCAACAGGCGGCGCTTGAAATAGATGTCGCCCTGCCCGGCAACGAGCAGGCGCTGGCGTGCTTCCGCCCGTCGCACGCGCCGACGGTGGCCCCATTCCACCACGCGCCACCACCACAGCGAGCTCATCGCCTTCGGCGTGTTCCGGCAAAGCCGGACGAACTCCTTTTCCAGCGTGACGCCCTGATGCTTGAGGCGCTTGAGCTCTCTCTGGACGAACTCATAGCGTTCGCCCGACAGTCCGGGGCCGCTGGCCAGTTCGAAGGCCGGTGCCCGGTTCCCGCGACGCAGGAACGAGAACGGACGCCAGCGCCGAAGCTTGAACTCCAAGGCGAGAAGCTCGACATCGGAGGGCCATTTGGGCAGCCACCGTCGCACCTTGGCCTTGGGCTCGCCGCCTTGAGGGCAGTTCGATTTCTCCAGCCGGGCGGCGACCTCGTTCTTCAACAGGGACCTGTCGGCGATCCGGTTGAACCACCAGTCGAGTATCCGCCTGGACCGGACCTGCTTGACCCCCGGCATGACGAGAGAGAAGCAGGTCCGGTTGACGCATTCCAGGGGTTGCACGAGATAGAGCCAGCTGCCGTTGCGGCGCGCCGTCGACGACGCGAACATCACCTCGAGATTGAGGTGCCCGAACTGGGTCCCGGCGGGCCGAAAGACAAGCAGGCTCATTCCGCAGAACTGGTAGACCTCCTCCCAGGGCATGCGGGATATGTTCTTCGCCAAGCTGGCGCTGGGATCATCCGTCACCGCAGTCGTCCGCTAGTCATTATCGAGAGTGCCTTGCGAGATGAGCGGCGATGCTAGACTTGAGCCAAGATCAAGGAAAGGCGAAACAAGCACCACGATAGTCGGGTCCGACGACAGCGCCGGGAGCGGCAGATCATGATATCAGCCTCCGACAATGGGCGGCCGGCCGTCTTCCTGGACCGGGACGGCGTCGTGATCGAAACCGATGTCGTCAACGGCAAGCCCTATGCCATTCGGGATCTCGCGGCCCTGAAACTGCTGCCCGGTGTCGCCGACGCAACCGACCGGCTGAAGAGCGCCGGATTTGCGCTGGTCGTCGTCACCAACCAACCGGACATCGCAAACGGCAAGGTTGCGGCGGAAACGGTCGAAGCCATGCACGATGATCTCCGCAACCGTCTCCCGCTCGACGCGATCTACTGCTGCCCGCACTCTCAGGGCGCCGGTTGCGATTGCCGCAAGCCGGAACCCGGCATGTTGACCCGTGCAGCGAAGGAGCATGCCCTGGACCTGGCGCGCTCCTTCATGGTCGGGGATCGCAAGAGCGACGTCGAGGCAGGCCGCCGGGCCGGCTGCCGTACCGTCTTCATCGATTGCGGCTACGCCGAAGGTCCACCCGCCACATGTGATGCCACCGTGCGCGACCTGCCTGAGGCGGCGAACTGGATCCTCCGCACAACGACACGACGATGAGCGATCACCTTCGCCGGCGATGCTGCCATGCAAGGTCCTTCACCGGCAAAAAATGGATTGAGGCAGCCGGACCCCTGGACTAGGAACTGCGCAATTGATTCGACCGGGGCGCAATCCAGCGGCCGCTCAAGCTGGGGTGTGGACAGAAATGCAACGACGGTTTGACAGTGTCTTCATCACCGGGGGTGCCGGCTATTGCGGAACTCTTCTGGTTCCACAACTGCTCGACGCAGGGTATCGGGTCACGGTTTTCGACACCTGCTACTTCGGGAACTTCCTGCCGCAGCATGAGCGCCTGACGGTTATCGAGGGCGATATTCGCGATACGGACAAGCTCGCCGCCGGCGTCCGGGGCAACGATGCCTTCGTCAACCTCGCCTGCATCTCGAACGACGCGAGCTTCGAACTCGACGAAGAGCTGTCGACCTCGATCAATCTCCACGCCTTCGAACCGATGGTGCTCGCCGCCAAGGCCGCTGGCATCAAGCGCTTCGTCAATGCGTCTTCGAGCTCCGTCTACGGCGTTTCCGACAAGCCGGACGTGACCGAGGACCACCCGCTGGTGCCGCTGACCCTCTACAACAAGTACAAGGGGATGTGCGAGCCGATCCTCAGCCGCCATACCGATGACAGCTTCATCGGGGTCACCTATCGACCGGCCACGGTCTGTGGTTACTCGCCTCGTCTCAGGCTTGATCTGTCGGTCAATATCCTGACCAGCCACGCGATCGTGAACAACAAGATCACGGTCTTCGGCGGCAGTCAGTTGCGGCCCAACCTGCACATCCAGGACTACTGCGACCTCGTGAAAATGCTTCTCGTGGCACCCGACGAGAAGATCAGCGACGAGGTCTTCAACTGCGGCTACCAGAACATGTCGATCCGCGACCTCGCGGACCTCGTCAAGAAGGTGGTCCAGGAGGAATTCCCGGACAAAGCCGAAATCGAAATCGTCACCACGCCAAGTGACGACAATCGCTCGTATCACATCAATTCCGATAAGATTAAGCGTGTTCTTGGGTTCGAGCCCAGCCACTCGATTGAAGAAGCGATCCGCGATCTCTGCCGCGCCTTCAAGGACGGCAAGGTGCCGGACGCGATGACTGACGACCAGTACTACAACATCCGTACGATCAAGAAGCTGGTGGCGGCGTAATGGCCGACGGCAAGATCGCCGTCGTCACCGGCGGTGCTGGGTTCATCGGCAGCCACATGGTCGACGTGCTGGTCGACCGCGGCTGCGAAGTCAGGGTCATCGACAACCTGGTTGGCGGGCGGGAGGCCAATCTGGCCCACCATTCCGCAAGCGGCGCCCGTGTCTCCTTCGAGAACCGCGACATCCGCGCGGTGTCATCGGACGACGCCCTGTTCGCCGGTGCGGACTACGTGTTCCACTTCGCCGGCATCGGCGACATCGTTCCGTCGATCGAACGCCCGGTCGAGTACATGTCGACGAATGTCCAGGGCACGGTTCAGGTGCTCGAGGCTGCCCGCGCGGCCGGGGTGTCGAAATTCGTCTACGCCGCCTCATCGTCGTGCTACGGCCTCGCTGACACGCCGACGACCGAGGATCATCCGATCCACCCGCAGTATCCCTATGCCCTTTCCAAGTACCAGGGCGAACAAGCGGCGCTGCACTGGCATCAGGTCTACGGGCTGCCGGTCAACTCGGTCCGGATCTTCAACGCGTATGGTACACGTTCGCGGACCTCCGGCGCATACGGCGCCGTGTTCGGCGTGTTCCTGCGCCAGAAACTGGCGGGCAAGCCGTTCACGGTTGTCGGTGACGGCACCCAACGTCGCGACTTCCTCTATGCACGCGATGTCGCGGAGGCGTTTCTGGCGGCCGCGGAGACCGACCACACCGGCCGTATCTACAACCTCGGTGCCGGCAATCCGCAATCGGTCAATCGCCTCGTCGAACTGCTTGGCGGAGAGGTCACCTATATCCCCAAGCGCCCCGGCGAACCCGATGTGACCTTCGCGGACATCACCCGCATTCGCGCCGAACTCGGCTGGGAGCCCAGGATCAGCTTCGAGGAGGGCGTCTCCAGCATCCTCGACAACATCGATTACTGGCGCGAGGCGCCGCTGTGGGATCCGCAGTCCATCGCGGTAGCCACCAAGACCTGGTTCAAGCACCTCGGGAACTCGACCTAATGCAGAAAGAGCAGCTGTCGGCGCTTTCAGCGAAGTACCGGCATAAGATCAAGACCATCGAACAGTTGCGCGAGCTTCTGGGCGGCCCGCCCAGGGAGCAGCGGGTGATCATGTGTCATGGTGTGTTCGACGTCGTGCATCCGGGCCATCTGCGCCACCTGATCTATGCCAAGAACCACGCCGACATCCTGGTCGCCAGCCTGACCGCCGATCGTCACATCACCAAGGGCGTGCACCGGCCGCACGTGCCCCAGGAGCTGCGGGCCCTCAACCTCGCCTGCTTCGAATTCGTCGACTATGTGGTCATCGACCCGAATGACAAGCCGATCGACAGCCTGAAACAGCTGCAGCCCGATTTCTTCGCGAAGGGCTACGAGTATGTCGCGACCGGGCTGCCGCCGAAGACCCAGGAAGAGGTCGACATTGTCCGGGCCTATGGCGGTGAGGTGATCTTCACGCCCGGCGACTATGTCCTGTCGTCGTCCCGCCTGATTGAAATGCAGCCGCCACAGCTCAAGGCCGAGAAGCTGCTGACCGTCATGGACGACGCGGGCTTGAGCTTCGACGACCTGCGCCATGCCGTGCACCAGATGGCAGGCCGCCGCATCCATGTCGTCGGCGACACCATCGTCGACAGCTATACCCAGTGCGCGATGATCGGCGGGCAGACCAAGACGCCGACGATGTCCGTGCTGTTCCAGGGGCGCGAGGATTACATCGGCGGGGCCGGCATCGTTGCCGCCCATCTGCGGGCCGCCGGCGCGCATGTCACCTTCTCGACCGTGCTCGGCGATGACGAACTCAAGGACTTCGTCCTGGAGGGCCTCGAGAAGTTCGGCGTCGATGCCATGCCGATCGTCGACAAGACCCGGCCGACGACCCAGAAGAACGCCATCGTCGCGGGCGGGTATCGCCTGCTGAAGGTCGACACGCTCGACAACCGGTCGATTTCCGACGAGATCGTCGACACGCTCGCGGAGCGGATACGCGGCGTGCCGTCGGATGCCGTCGTCTTCAGCGATTTCCGCCACGGCATTTTCAACCGCCGGACGATCCCGCCCTTGTGCGACGCGATCCCCGGAGGCCGCTTCAAGGTCGCCGACAGCCAGGTCGCCAGCCGGTGGGGCAACATCACCGAATTCAAGGGCTTCGACCTCATCACCCCGAACGAGCGCGAGGCCCGGTTCGCCCTGGCCGACCAGGACTCAGGGGTGCGGCCGCTCGCCCGTATCCTCTACGAGGCGGCGAAATGCCGGTCGCTGATCCTGAAGCTCGGCGACAAGGGTGTCCTGACCTGCAAGCGGCCGGACGACGACCCGCTCGACAATTTCTTCGTGCTCGACAGCTTCGTCGACAACCTGGTTGACGCGGTCGGTGCCGGCGACGCGCTGCTCGCCTACGCGACGCTGGCGATGCTGGCCACCGGATCGATCGAGGTCGCCACGATCATCGGCTCGATCGCAGCCGCCCTCGAGTGCGAGGTCGACGGCAACCGCCCGATCACCCCGGAGGCGGTCCTGGGACGCATCGATGTCGTCGACAAGAACACCTCCTACCAGGGTTGAGCCGGATGAGAGCGCTGGTCGTCGGCTACGGCATCCAAGGCCGCAAGCGCTTCCGCGTCGCCGGGGATGGGGCGGTCGGGATCGTCGATCCCGTTTTCGAGGAAGCTGACTTCAAGCGGATCGAGGACGCCGCCCTCGACAGCTACGACGCCGCCCTCGTCTGCACGCCCGATGCGCCGAAGGTCGAGCTCCTGACCTACCTTCTGGGTCACGGCAAGCACGTCCTGGTCGAAAAGCCCCTGTTTGCCGATACCCCGACCCTCAAGCACCTCGACCGGTTGGCGCGGGACAACCGGGCCGTCTGCTACACCGCCTACAATCACCGGTTCGAGCCGCACTTCGTGCGCATGCGCGACGTGATCGCCTCCGGCCGGCTCGGGCGCATCTATCGCTGCCGCATGTTCTACGGCAACGGCACGGCCCGGGACGTCCGGAACTCGGTGTGGCGTGACGAGGGTGCGGGGGTCCTCCCCGATCTCGGCTCGCACCTGATCGACACCTTGCTGTTCTGGTTCGGCAAGCTGGACGCCCCGTTCCGGGTGGTGGCGGCCAACCGGTTCGAAAACCGCGCCTTCGACCACTTCGTCTGCGGGGCGACGGGGGAGATCGACATCGAGTTGGAGATGACCCTCCTTTCCTGGCGCAATCACTTCACCTGCGACATCTTCGCGGAGAACGGCACGGCCCATATCGAGTCGCTCTGCAAGTGGGGACCGTCGACCTTCACCTTTCGAGAGCGGGTGCTGCCGAGCGGACGCCCCCCGGAAGAACAGGTGACATTGGTTCAGCCGGACCCGACCTGGGAAATCGAGTACCACCACTTCAAGGGCCTTTGTGCCGCCGGCGACCCGGGCAACACGGCGAGCGACGTGACCATCAACGCCATCCTCGACGACCTGACACAACAGTCGCTCGATCCCCGGTCGGCGGCGCCGGAAGCCGCGAAGGAGACCGCGTGATGACAACGGCGGCCCCGCGGATCGGCTTTGCCGGCCTTACCCATCTGGGGTTGGTCTCCTCGATCGCCGCGGCATCCAAGGGCTTCAGTGTCGTCGGCTTTGATCCGGACAAGGGCCGCGTCGCTGCGATCACGGCCGGAGATTTGCCGGTCCGCGAACCCGACCTTGACGATCTTCTGGCCGCGAACCGGGCGCGCATCACCTTCACCGGCACGATCGGCGACCTGGGCAGCTGCGACCTCGTCTATGTGGCAACCGATGTGCCGACCGACGACGAGGGCGGCAGCGACCTCTCCGGTATCGAGTCGCTGATCGAAGCGCTGTTGCCGGTTCTCGCCCCCCATGCGGTGATGGTGGTCCTGTGTCAGGTGCCGCCCGGCTTCACCCGCCGCCTGCCGCTGGCGCCCGGGCGCTTGGTCTATCAAGTCGAAACGCTCGTCTTCGGCCGCGCGGTGGAACGCGCGACACTGCCGGAACGCTTCATCATCGGCCTGTCCGACCCGGCCCAGCCGCTGCCGCCGGCGCTGGAAATGTTCCTGACCAGCTTCGGCTGCCCGCTTCTGCCGATGCGTTACGAGTCGGCCGAGCTCGCCAAGATCTCGATCAACTGCTGCCTTGCCGCGTCGGTTTCCGTCGCCAACACGCTTGCAGAGCTGTCGGAGGCGATCGGTGCCGATTGGAACGAGATCGTGCCGGCCCTGAAGCTCGACCGGCGCATCGGTCAGCACGCCTACCTGGCACCGGGGCTCGGCCTTTCCGGCGGCAACATCGAGCGGGACCTGGCCACGGTGCTGAGGTTTGCCGAGGCGGAGTCGACCGAGGCCTCGACCATCGCGGGCTTCGTGGCCAACAGCCGCCATACGAAGGATTGGGCGTGGCGTCAGTTCCGACGCTTTTTCCCGGAGGGCCGGACGCCGCGGATCGCCGTGCTCGGGCTCGCCTACAAGGAAAACACCCACTCGACCAAGAACTCGCCGGCACTCCAACTGCTCGAGAAGCTCGAAGGGATGGATGTCACCGTCCACGATCCGGCCGTCCCGGCGACGACGGTGCCCTGGGCAAAGGGGGCGGCGACCGCGATGGAGGCCGTTGCCGGGGCCGACGTGACCCTCGTCATGACGCCCTGGCCGGAGTTCCGGTCGCTTGACCTGGAAGCCGTTGCGCGCGCCATGGCCGGCGCTGTCGTGATCGATCCCTATCGCCTGTTCGATCCCGGGGTCGCGGCGCGCGCCGGAATCGGCTATGCCGCCCGCGGGCTGCCGGCGTTCGGCGCCGACGGCCCGGCATGAGAACGCGGCCCTGCATGAGAACCCAAGGCATGAGAACCCAAGGCATGAATATACGGGTCTCCAGAGAGAGCATTCGCCCATGACCATCGATCGTCTGCATAACCAGCTGAACGCATCCGAGGCCCGCCAGCGCTGCATGCGCTACCGCCGGCGCATGCTCGAGGTCTCCCAGCACCTGGCCGCGATCCACATGGCGCCGGCGCTGTCGGCGTTGGAGCTGACCGACGCCTGCTACAACACGCTGATGCGTCGGGACGAGGCCGGGAACTTCATCGACACCTTCTTGATGTCGAAGGGCCACGGCTATCTTTGTCAGGCGACCGTGCTCGAGGACCTCGGCATCATGCCGAAGGACCAGATGGACAACTACGGCACGCCGAAGAGCCGGCTGGGCGGCCATCCGGACTATGGGGTCTGGGGGATCGAAGCATCGACCGGTTCGCTCGGCCACGGCTTCGGCATGGCCGTCGGCATGGCCGCCGCCGATCGCATCAAGGGCGACGACCGGCGCATCTATGTGGTTGTCGGCGACGGTGAGATGCAGGAGGGCTCTTCCTGGGAGGCCATCACCATGGCGGCGACGCTGCATCTCAACAACCTCGTGGTGTTCTGCGACTACAACAACGCCCAGGGCCTCGGGCCGATTTCCGAAAGCCATCCCTACCTCGACCCCTTGACGGCAAAGGTCAGGGAATTCGGCTGGGAGGTCGCTGACATCAACGGCCACGATGTCGAGGCGATCGTCGCCGCCGTGGACAACCGTGCCGGCGAGCGACCGTTCTTCTGCGTGTCGCGGACCATCAAGGGACGTGGCGTCTCATACATGGAACACGTGCCGATCTGGCACTACCGCTCGCCCAATCCGGAAGAATATGCCCAAGCAATTGCCGAGCTGAAGGAAGTCGCGTCGTGAGAAATACTTTCTCCAAAGTCTTCTATGAGGCCGGCAAGGACGATCAGCGCCTGTGCGTCGTGGTCGCGGATATTTCGCCGGCCGGATCGATCCAGGATTTCGCCAAGGACTTTCCGGATCGTTTCGTCAATGTCGGGGTCGCCGAGCAGATCATGATCGGCATGTGTGCCGGCATGGCGCTGCGCGGGCTGCGGCCATTCGCCTATACGATCGCGCCGTTCACGATCTTTCGCCCCTATGAGCATGTGCGCGACGACCTCTGCTACCAGAACCTGCCGGTGACGATCGTCGGGATCGGCGGCGGTGTCAGCTATTCGGCGCTTGGCTCGACGCACCACGCGATGGAGGACATCGCGCTTTGCAACGGCTTGCCGAACATGCAGGCGATCGCCCCTTGCGACAGCCTGGAAGTCCAGGCGGCGACCCGCTGGTGTACCGACCACAACGCCAATCCCTGCTATCTGCGCCTCTCCCGTGTCGGTGACGAACCGCTGACGGAGGGCATGGACGAGCCCTGGCGGTTCGGCAAGGTGCGCCGCCTGCAGACCGGTGAGGACACGGCGATCGTCGCGTACGGCCCGATCCTCAAGATGGCGCTGGAGGTTGCCGACGGCCTGCGCGAGGACGGACGTTCGGTCTCGGTCTATTCCTGTTCGACGATCAAGCCGCTCGATCGCGACGGCCTGGGCGACGTTCTGAAGCGCCACAAGCACGTTGCGGTGATCGAGGAGATGGTGCCGTCCGCAAGCCTTGGTGCTCTCGCGAAGCAACTGGCGTGGGACATCGGTGCAAGCTGCCGGCTCGACACCTTCAGTCTCCAGGACCGCTTCATCCACATGTATGGCGACCATGGCGATGTCCTGAGCGCGCATGGCCTGTCCACCGACCGCATTCTGACGGACATGCGCGCGGCCTGAGCCGACGCCGGGCGACACGCGCGCCTGCCCCGCGCCATCTCTCGAGGAAAGACTGCCATGACCGCCTGCCGGCTATGCGGCAGCACCGCGCTGACCAGACTGTTCGACTTCGGCCCGCAGCCGATCGCCCACCGCTACCTGAAATCACCGGAGGCGGCGGAGTTCCGGCATCCGTTCGTGATCCACGCCTGCCAGAGTTGCGGGCTGATGCAGATCATCGAGCCGGTGCCGCCGGCCGAGCTCTATGCCGACGATGCTTCCTACGTGACGTCCCACCAGGTCCAGCACCAGTTGGACGACGAGATCGCCACGTTGTTCGGGGTTTGCGACCCGGACCGCGTGCTCGAAATCGCCTGCAATGACGGGGCATTTCTGGAGGTTCTGGCGGAACGCGGCATCACCGGATGCGTCGGGGTGGAATCGAACGCGCCGGTTGCGGAAATCGCCCGGGCCAAGGGCCTGACGGTTGAGCCCGTGTTCTTCGACATGTCGACGGTCGGTGACCTGACCGCCGCCCACGGCCGCTTCGACGTCGTCATCGCCCGCCAGATCATGGAGCATATCGGCGACCTCGACGGGTATCTGTCGGGGATCCGGGCGGCGACCACCGACGATGCGACCCTTCTCATCGAACTGCCGGACATAGAGGCCGGACTGGATGCGGGCGACGCCTCTTTCCTGTGGGAAGAGCACGTAAACTACTTCACCGATGAGTTGCTGGAACGAACGCTGGCCGCCTATGGCTTCCGCACCTTGGCGCGGCGGAAGTACAATCGCGGGGGCGGCTGCCTTGCGGTGTTCGCGCGCAAGACCGACCTCCCCTCCGCCGCCGAAAAGGCCGCGGTTCTGTCGGCGACCCCGCATCGGAAGATTGCCGCGATGCCGGCTGCGGTGGAACGACAGGGAGCCGCATTGCGTGCCGCCCTTGACGACGCCAAGCGCCGCGGGGAGGTCACCGCGATCTACGGCGGGGGCTTCCGGGCGGTGATCCTCATCAACGTCCACGGCCTGGCCGACAAGGTCGATCGCATCATCGACGACCGGGCAGACCTGAATGGCCTGCTGCTTCCGGGCAGCCGGTTGCGGATCGACAGCTCCGACGTCCTTCCAGGCATCGATGCACCGGTCTTCTTCCTGATGGCCGTATCGAACGAGAACGAATGGAAGGTGAAGCGCAAGGTGCGTGCGCTGATCCCGGATCGAGCGAGATTCGCAAGCATGCTGGGTCCGCGCGATTTTCTGGGCGAGCTTGCGGCTCCGCGGGCGTAAGCTCGCGCCCAACCGATGACGCCGGCCAGAGTCCGGGAAAGGCTGTCTTGTCCATCGTTCTGACCGGGGCCACGACCGAACTTGGATCGGCGACCCTCAAGCAGCTCGCCGCCCGCGGCAGCCGTGCGATCGGCCTTTATCGGACCGACCGGCCGCGCCTCGAGAGCATGCGCGACCTCGAGCTTGTGGACTTGCGCTGCGCCGATCTGGCCGAAACCGACATCACCGGAATTCTACCCGACCGCATCGAAACGCTGGTCCACGTCGCGGGCAACTCCGCGGCCCCGGGGGTGACCGCGGCCGATCTCGTGCGTGACAATGTCCTAGCGACCGCGAGCTTGCTCGATGCCGTTCGGGCCAGGGGCGCGCGCCGGCTGATCCTGATCTCCAGCATGTCCGCCTACGGCCGCATCACGGCGGCACGGGTAGACGAAACAACCCCGTCGGTCGACGCGGATGCCTATGGCCAGACGAAGCGGCTGGCGGAGACGCTGGTCGCGGAACAGGTCGACGCCGGGTGCGATGTCGTCGGCGTCGCCCTGCGCCTTCCGGGCGTGCTGGGCCCCGAAGCCCATCGCCACTTCATGGCGCGGGTCGCGACCGCCGCGCGCGACCAGGCCCCGATCCGGATCGTCAACCCGGACGCCGCGTTCAACAACGCCGCCCATGTCGACGAACTTGGCGAGCTCCTGGCGGACCTCTGTCACCGGCCGCTTGTCGGCTTTCAGATGTTCCCGGTGGGCGCGACAGGCATGACAACGGTCCGCGAAGCCGTGACGCTGGTCCGCGATGCGATGGGATCGACCTCCCCCATCGTGATCGAGGACAGCTCTCAGCCGAGCTTCACCATCGATTCGACCGGAGCCAGCACCGCGCTCGGCTACCGGCCCAGCGACATCAGGACGATGCTCACCCGCTACGGGCGGGAATTCAGAGGCGAACGATGAGCGATTTCGACGCAAAGGATACCCGCGCGCGCTATCGCGCCCTGATGGCATCCCAGCGCGACCTGCTCGACGTGCCGGCGGATGCACCGATCCGCATCCTCCTGGACGATGCCGAAATGGACTCCGCCGTGGCCGAGGAAGCGGCACGGCGTCGGTCTCAGGGACGGCCGGAGGGAGACTTGCGGATCGGCACGATCGTCGACGATCGCTACATGGGGATCATCGTCCGCGATGCCGTCGCCTTCGACCCGCCCGGGACCAAGGGCATCTACAACCGCATCATCGGGCTCGACGGATGCCTCGCCATGCCGATCCTGGGCGGCGAGATCGTCATGATCCGCATCTACCGGCATGCCAACCGTCGCTGGGGCCTGGAATTCCCGGGCGGCACGGTGGCACCGGGCGTCGACCCGCAGGACGCCGTCATCGAGGAGCTGGAAGAGGAGGCCGGGACCGTCGCCCGCACCTGGCACCCCCTCGGATCGTTCTATCCACAGCCGGCGCTGGGGCAGGAGCGCTATCACCTGTTCGCCGCGGAGGTCGATGCGATCGGCGAGCCGCAACGCGAAGAGGGCATCTTCGAGCTGGTGCGCCTTACCCCCGGGCGCTTCGAGGAGATGATCGAAACCGGGGAGATCAGCGATCTTCCGAGCCTCGCCATGTTCCTGCGCGCGCGCATGCGGAGGCTGGTCTGAAGCACCCCACCATCCTGACCCATCGTCCTGACCCCACAGTGCCGACAGTGTGAGCATGTCATGATCCCCGAGCGCTTTCTCGTGATCGCCCCGCATGCGCTGGACGAAGTCCTGGGCTGCGGCGGCACCATGCGCCGGGCCGCCAGGGGTGGCGCGGAAGTCAGGACCCTGGTGCTGACCGGCGGCGACAGCGAACGACATCAGCGCCTGAAGGCGGCGGCCGCAGCGGCCGCCCAGGTCCTGGCGACCGCGCCGCCGACGTTCCTCGACCTGCCGGAAAACCGCACTGACACGCTGGGGTTGAGCGAGCTGATCGCCCCGATCGAACAGGCGGTCGGCGACTTCAAGCCGGACCGCGTCGTGGTGAGCCACGGCGGCAACCTCAACATCGACCACCAGCGCGCCTTCGCCGCGACCGCGACCGCTTGCCGTCCCCTGCCCGGTTCTTCGGTTGTCGATCTCCTCGCCTATGAAGTGCGGTCGTCAACGGACTGGGCGCCGAATGGCGTCTACGCGACCTTCGAACCGGACGTGTTCGTGGATATCTCGGCCGACCTCGAGGCCAAGATGGAGGCTCTGGAACTCTATG
>CAYNIS010000017.1:0-17426 GCA_964397055.1 uncultured Rhodospirillaceae bacterium
CGATCCCAGCCTGTTCGCGACCGATGCCGACCGCGCGGCCATCGCGCCGGAGCGCGCGCGCGACTTCGGCACGGCGCTGGCCGAACGCCTGGGGGTGGACGCCCGGTACCTGCTGCCGGGGTTCGAGGACATCTGGTACTACCTGTGGCGCGAACGCCGGCTGCCGGTGAATGTCGACCCGTTCCAGTCCAGGCTCGACGACGAGATGGAACGCGCCCGCCTCGCCCGGGTGTTCGAACAGGGCCTCGACAAGACGGTCGGCTATGTCCTGCCGCTCGACCGCATCGCGGGCGGCGACGGGCGGTTGAAATGGCGCTCCGGGCCTTGGTTCTTCCGGCCGGAGACCATGTTCCTGATCCCCGGCGACAGTCCGATGGGATTCCGCCTGCCGCTCGACGGCCTGCCCTGGATGGCCCCGGGCGACCGGCCCCAGGTCCTGGAAAGCGATCCGATGGCGGCGCGCGAGGCGTTGCCTCCGCATGCCGCTCTCTCCCGCCAGCGCCGGCGCGAGGCCGCACCCCTCGACGGACCGCGCTGGCTCTACGGGCAGGGGCCGGAGGGGGTTCCCCAGCCCCAGCCCTTGCCGCCGATGCGCGGCGAACCGGCCGGCGACCTTGTGCGCACCGCCCTTTGCGTCGAACCGCGCGACGGCATCCTCAAGGTCTTCCTGCCGCCGATGGCGGCGGCCGAGGATTTCCTCGACCTCGCCGCAGCCCTGGAGGATGTCGCGACCGACATGGGCCAGAAGCTGCAGATCGAAGGCTATCCAGCACCTTATGATCCGCGCCTCAACAGCTTCACCGTCACCCCGGACCCGGGCGTGATCGAGGTCAACATCCACCCGTCGTCGACTTGGACCGAGCTCACCGAACGGACGACCGGGCTCTACGAGGACGCCCGCCAGACCCGGCTGGGCACGGAGAAGTTCAACCTCGACGGCCGCCATGTCGGCACCGGCGGCGGCAATCACATGGTGCTCGGCGGCGAGACCCCGGCCGACAGCCCGTTCCTGCGCCGGCCCGACCTGCTGCGCTCGCTGGTCGGCTACTGGCAGAACCACCCGAGCCTGTCCTATCTCTTCTCCGGCCTGTTCATCGGCCCGACCAGCCAGCATCCGCGCATCGACGAGGCGCGCGACGACCAGTTGAACGAGCTGGAAATCGCGTTCGCCCAGATCGGCGCCAAGCAGACCGCACTGCCCTGGGTGGTCGACCGGCTGTTCCGCAACATCCTGGTCGATGCCACCGGCAACACTCACCGCACCGAGTTCTGCATCGACAAGCTCTATGCGCCGGAGGGCACGTCCGGCCGGCGCGGCCTCGTCGAGCTGCGCTCGTTCGAGATGCCGCCGCATGCGCGCATGAGCCTTGCCCAGCAGGTGCTGCTGCGCGCCCTGGTAGCGGAATTCTGGGACAAGCCCTACGATCGGCCGCCGGTACGCTGGGGCACCCGCCTGCACGACCAGTTCATGCTGCCGCATTTCTGCTGGCAGGATTTCGAGGATGTGGTCGACGACCTGCGCCGCGCCGGCATGCCGGTCGAGCTCGACTGGTTCGCCCCCCATTTCGCCTTCCGCTTCCCGGAGATCGGCAGCTTTGCCCAGCGCGGCGTCGAGGTCGAACTGCGCCAGGCGCTGGAACCCTGGCACGTGCTGGGCGAGCAGCCGGGGGCGAGCGGGACGGCGCGTTATGTCGACGCCTCCCTCGAACGGCTGGAGGTCAAGGTCCGCGGCCTCACCGACCCGCGCCATGTGGTCAGCTGCAACGGGGTGGCGCTGCCGCTGCATCCGACCGGTACCGCGGGCGAGTATGTCGCCGGTGTCCGCTTCCGCGCCTGGCGCCCGCCGGAAGCGCTGCACCCGACGATCCCGGTCCACGCGCCGCTGGTGTTCGACCTCTACGACAGCTGGTCGGAACGCTCTCTCGGCGGCGCGACCTACAATGTCAGCCACCCGGGCGGCCTCTCCTACGAACGGCTGCCGGTGAACGCGGCCGAGGCGGAGACCCGCCGCCGCTCCCGCTTCTTCGCGCTCGGCCACACCCCCGGGCCGATGCCGCGACCGCTGGACGAGCCGAGCCGGGACCTGCCGGTCACCCTCGACCTCCGCCGCGCCAGCCGCCTGACCGCCGCCATGCCGGCGCCCGCGGACCCGGTCGAAAGGGCCGCGGAGTGAGGCTCACGGCATGAGCCTCGATACCGGCCTGATCAGCGCGCCGGCGGATACCACCGATCCCCGCCTGGTGTGGGACGAGATGGTGACCGGCCACGGCACCATCCGGGCCCACTGGCAGCCGTTCATGAGCGTGCTGTCCGACCTCACCCGCGCGGGCATGGCGGAACGCGCGGAACGCGCGCGGCAGATGTTCAGCCAGGACGGCGTGACTTATCGCGCGCGCGACGTGCCGCCGGAAGAGAGCCTGCCCTGGGAATTCGACCTGATCCCGGTGATCCTGCAGGCGGAGGAATGGGCCACCCTGGAAACCGGCCTCGCCCAGCGGGCGGAGCTGTTCGACCGCCTCCTCGCCGATCTCTACGGACCCCAGACGCTGATTAGTGCCGGCATCATCCCGCCCGCCCTGGTCTACGCCAACCCCGACTTCCTGCGCGCGGTGCGCCAGTTTCCCGGACCCGGCGGGGTGCCGGCGACCCGGCCGGCGCACCTGCCCTTCGTCCACACCTATGCCGCCGATCTGGTGCGCAACGCCGACGGCGAGTGGCAGGTGCTGGCCGACCGGACGGGGATGCCCGCCGGCATCGGCTACGCGCTGGAAAACCGCCGGGTGCTGGCGCGCGCCCTGCCGGAGGGTTTCCGGGCGAGCCCGGTCCGGCGCCTGAAGCCGTTCTTCGACCTCTGGCAGGCCTCGCTCCAGAACCTCAGCCCGCGGCCCGGAGATCCCGCCCAGATCGTCATGCTGACCCGCGGTCGCCGCGACGAGACCTTCTTCGAGCACGTCTACCTCGCCCGTGAGCTCGGCGTGACGCTGGCGGAGCCTGCGGACCTGACCGTGCGCGACGCCGTCCTCTACATGAAGACACTGGACGGGCTGGCGCGGGTCGACGTCGTGATGCGCCGGATCGAGGGGCGCGATGCCGACCCGCTGGACATCGGCGGCGACCCGGCGCTCGGCGTCGTCGGCCTCCTCGAAGCCGAACGCGCCGGCAACGTGGTGGTGACCAACGCGATCGGCAGCTCGCTCGGCGAAAGCCCGGGCCTGGTGCCGTTCCTGCCCGCCGCGTCGCGTTTCCTGACCGGCGACGATCTGGCCATCCGATCCGTCGAGAGCCATTGGCTCGGCCTCGCCCAGGATCGCGACTGCCTGCTCCGGAGGCTCGGCCAGTATGCGCTCGGCCCCGCCTATTCGCGGGCCCCGGACGAGGGCGAGGTCTGGCAGTCGCTGACCCGGCACGATCCTGCCGCCCTCGACGAGCTTCGGTCGCGGATTCAGGCCGCCCCGGGGCGCTATGTGCTGCGGGCCCCGCTGCCGCCCTCGACCGCGCCGGTGCTCGCCGCCGACGGGATGGAAGCGGAGCCGCTCATCCTGCGCATCTTCCTGATCCGAGAGGGAGGCCGGTACACCGCCCTTCCCGGTGGCCTCGGCCGGGTTACCAACCGCGCCGACCGGGTCCGGGCGATCCGCCGCCAGGGGCGCATGACCAAGGACATCTGGGTCAAGACCGCCGAGCGGTCGGAAGTGGTCATCCCGGCCGGCGGGCTCGGCCAGGACCTGCCAATCCGGCGTGGAACGGAGACCCTGCCTAGCCGCATCGCCGACAACCTGTTCTGGCTGGGCCGCTACATCGAACGGGTGGAGGCCGGGGCCCGGCTCCTGCGTGCAGCCCTGATCCGGCTCACCAGCGGCAGCCTGGGACCGCGTGACCTGGTCGAGATCGACTGCCTCGCGGCGAGCCTGGTGCGCGCCCGGATGATCGACGAGCAGGCGGCCGGCGCCCCTGCGGGCAGCGCCATCCAGGCCGCCAACCTGGCCGCGATCGCGGCGGCTGACGGGCCGCTCCAGGGCACCATGCGCGGCCTTTCCGGACCGGCTGCTTCCTTGCGCGAACGCTTCACGCGCGACATGTGGCAGGTCCTCAACCAGCTGATCATCGACCGGGCGGGGGCGCTTAGCCGCAGCGCCGACGACATCGACGGGCTGATCGTCGCCCTCGACCACGTGATCCGCGACACCTCCGCCTTGTCCGGCATGGCCTCGGAGAACATGAACCGCGGCCACGGCTGGCGCTTCCTCGACATGGGCCGCCGGATCGAACGCGGAACCCATATCGCCTGGACGGTTGGAGAGGCGCTCCGCCTGATGCCGGATCACGCCGACGCCGCCCTTCAGATGTGCCTGGAGCTGTCGGACAGCACGATCACCTATCGCGCGCGCTACCTCGCGTCGTTCCAGATCGCGCCAGTCCTCGACCTGGTGCTGGCCGACGACACGAACCCCCGCAGCCTGAGCTATCAGCTGATGTCATTGATCCATCAGCTGGCCGCTGCTCCGGATCGCGAGGGCATTGCCGCCGGCCCGGGCCTGGCCGCCCTGATGGCGGCGATCGCCGACGAGATCCGGCGGCTGCAGGAGACCCGCAGCGCTGCGCCGCCGGTGTCCCGGCTGGAGCGGATCGCCAGCCTCTTGGAAGATGCGGAAGCCCATCTCCTCGGCCTGTCCGATGTCGTGACCCGCGCATACTTCTCCATGGTCGGCGAGGATCAGGCGTTCGGCTATGACACCGGCACGCGATAGGGGGCGGCCCGGATGCGCTATCGCCTGACCCACACGACCAACTATCGCTACTCGGCGGAGGTGCACCTGTCGCACCACGTCTTGCACCTGGGGGCCCGCAGCTTTGCCCATCAACGTGTCGAAGACAGCCGGCTGGTCGCCGATCCGCCCTGGTCGCGGCTGACCGAGGCGATCGACCATTTCGGCAATCCGGTCGCCCATGTCACCTTCGACCAGCCGCACAAGACCCTGTCCATGACCGCGTCGGCACTCGTTGGTGTCAACTTTCCGGCCCCCCCGGACGACGATCTGACACCGGCCTGGGAGGACGTCGTCGTGGCCCTGGAGGGCAGCGGCCTGCCCGATCCCTCGATCGCGGCCGACGTGGCCGAGTTCGCCCATCCGTCGCCGCTGGCAAGCCCGCTGGCGCAAGTGACGGCGTACGCGGCCGAAAGCTTTCCCGCCGGCCGGCCGATCCTGGCCGCGGTGCGCGAGCTGACGCGGCGCATTTTCGATGACTTCGTCTACGACCCGACCGCGACCGACGTGACCACGCCCCTCGCCGACGTGATCGCCGAGCGGCGCGGCGTCTGCCAGGACTTCGCCCATCTCGAGATCGCCGCTCTCCGGGGCCTCGGGCTCGCCGCCCGCTACGTCTCCGGCTACATCCGCACCTACCGGTCGGACGAGACGGCCCTGCGCGGCGCCGACGCCAGCCACGCCTGGTGCGAGGTCTGGTGCGGGCCGCTGGCCGGCTGGATCGGCGTCGACCCGACCAACGACCTGGTGGTCGCGGACGAGCATGTGGTTCTCGCCTGGGGCCGCGACTTCCAGGATGTGAGCCCGATCCGCGGCGTGATCCTGGGTGGTGGGGCGCATTCCCTCAGCGTCGCGGTGGACCTCGATCCGCTCGGCCCGGAGGACGCGACCAGCCGCGCCGGAGACTGCGCGGAAGAGCCCGGCCCCGACCCGACAGGCCTGGAGGGCCGAACCCCATGATGCCGTTCGCGGACTATGACGCCGAAGGCTTCTTTTGCGAGATGACGTCCCCCCATGGCGACGACGCCGGCAATGGCCTCCTGACCGACATTGCCCAGCGCCTGGCCGGGATCGGGATCACCGAACTGCGCCGCCGCGGACGCGTCATCGATCGCGAGCTGTTCAACCTCGGCAACACCTTCACCGTCTACACCGAACGCGATGCGATCGACCGCATCCTGCCGTTCGACGTCGTGCCGCGCGTCCTTCTCGCCCAGGAGTGGGCAAGACTGGAACGTGGCGTCCAGCAACGGGTCGCGGCCCTCAACCTCTTCCTCGCCGACATCTACGGGCCAAGGCGGATCCTGAACGACGGCGTGGTGCCGCACGACATCGTTCTCGGCAACAAGAACTACCGCCAGGAGATGGTGGGGTTTCCGGTCCGCTTCGGCACCTATGGCCACATCGTCGGGATCGACGTGATCCGGGACCGCAGCGGCCGCTTCCTGGTGCTCGAGGACAATGCGCGGACCCCGTCCGGCGTGTCCTACGTGATCGAGGGGCGCAACATGATGTGGCGCGCCTTCGCCGACCTGATGGCCGGGCTGCCGATCCGGCCGGTCGACGACTACGGCCACCGTCTCTATCAGGCGCTGGCGACCATCGCGCCCGAGGCGATCGGCGACCCGCAGGTCGTGCTGCTATCCCCCGGCATCTACAACTCCGCGTATTTCGAGCATGTGTTCCTGGCGCGGGAGATGGGCGTGCCGCTGGTCCAGGGCTCGGACCTCGTGGTCGACGACGACCGCGTGTTCATGAAGACGACGAGCGGCCTGGAGCCGGTGCATACGATCTACCGTCGCATCGATGACGACTTCCTCGATCCGGAGGTGTTCCGCCCGGACAGCATGCTCGGCGTGCCGGGGCTGATGCGGGCGTGGCGCGCCGGCAACGTGGCGCTGGCCAATGCCGTCGGCACCGGGGTGGCCGACGACAAGGCGGTCTACGCCTACATGCCGCGGATCATCCGCTACTACCTCGGCGAGGATCCGGTCCTCGACAATGTCGAGACCCACATCTGCCGGGAACCGGCGGCGCTTCGCTACACGCTCGAAAACCTTGATCACCTGGTTGTGAAACCGGTGGGAGAGAGCGGCGGTTACGGCATGATTATTGGCCCGAAAGCTAGTAAACGGGACCTTAGTTCTTTCCGCCGCAAGCTGGTTACGGACCCGTCCAATTACATTAGTCAGCCGATGATCGACCTGTCCGTGTCGCCGACTGTCACCCAACGCGGTTTCGGGCCGCGCCATGTCGATCTGCGGCCGTTCGCGATCACCGGCCGCGACACCTGGGTGTTGCCGGGCGGGCTGACGCGCGTCGCCCTGCGCCGCGGGTCGCTGGTGGTGAATTCCAGCCAGGGCGGCGGGTCGAAGGACACCTGGGTGCTGGCCGACCAGACCACGGCCGGCGTCGGCTAGGGGAGGGGGGCAGTGCACGGAATGGCGAGTGCCGATCTCTTTCTCAGCCGGCATGCGGAGGCCAGCATCTGGCTCGCGCGCTACATGGAGCGCGCGGAGAGCCTGTCGCGGATTCTCGCGGTCATGGAATGGTTCGGGCGCGACGGCCAGCACGGGCGCAGCTGGTATTCGATCGTGCGCATCAACGCCGACGAGGAACGCTTCTCGAGCCTGCATCCGCGCGCAACCCCGCAGGCGGTGCGCAGCTTCTACCTGATCGACCAGGACAACCCGACGTCGATCGTGGCGTCCATCCGGGCGGCCCGGGAGAACGCGCGCAGCTTGCGGGCAGCGACGTCGACGGACCTGTGGACGCAGATCAACGTCTTTTACAACTTCGTGCGAGAGATCGCCGCCGGCGACGTCCAGGGGACGAACTTCGCCACCGTCTGTGCCGCGGTCCGCGATCAGTGCCAGGCCCATTCCGGGGTCGCCGAGGGCACGCTCTATCGCGACCAGGGCTGGTACTTCTATCAGATCGGCCGCTACCTCGAACGCGCCGACCAGACCACCCGGCTCCTCGACATCAAGTACCATGTCATGCTGCCGGAACTGTCCGATGCCGGTTCGCCGATGGATGTCAGCCAATGGCAGGACATCCTGCGATCGGCCGCGAGCTTCGGCGCCTTCCGACGGCTCTACCAACAGACGGTGACGCCGGCGTCGGTCGCCGACTTCCTCTTGATGAACCCGAACTCGGCGCGCTCCGTCGCCTTCGCCGTGCGTCAGGTCGAACGCCACCTGACCGACATGCGCATGCGCTTCCGCCTGCGCGGCGGGGCACGGGCGCTGGAAACCCTGGACGAGCTGCGTGCGGCCCTTGACGACCATTCGATCGACTACGTGCTCGCCCACGGCCTGCACGACTATCTGGACTGGGTTCAAGCACGCCTGATCGCGGTCGCCGAGCGCCTCGCCGATGACTTTTACGGGCGCTGATATCGCGGCACGCAATGCGGCCAGGCCCGCCGGCGGCGAGGTGCCCCCCGGATGCGAGCGGACTGAACGCACGGTCATCGGCCCGACCACGGCGGTGAAGATCGCGCGGCTGAAGCTGCGCCGGCGCATCATCTTCGCCATCCAGGCGATCGTGATGGCCAGTTCGGTCGCCCTGGCGAACCACTTGTTCGACCTGCGCGGCCACGCCCTGCACTGGATCGAAGAAAGCGGGGCGCTGGTGTTCTGGTCGAAACCGGGCGGGGAGGACCAGCATCGCGATGCCTTCGAGGATGGGCTGTGGAAGCTCCGCAGCCAGGGCATTCCGCAACTGCACCGGTTGGCGTTCGAGGAGCTGGCACGGCTTCACGCCGACCCGGACATGCACTGGGGGGCCCATCTGGCGCCCGGCTACAATCCGGACAACTTCGGCCGCGATGACCTGAAAGATCTGTTCAACGACAGCTACATGCCGGTCGTCATGAAGATGCTGTTCGAGGATCCGTCGGCGCTTTCGGTGATCGTCTACGGGGTCAACAAGGATCGCATCGCCAACCAGCTGGACATCCGCCAGCCCGACGACTTCGCCGACGCCTGGGTCACGGCCTTCGTGGTTCTGCACCTGGATGTCCTGGCGGAGGTGAAGCTGCACGAGCCGGTTCCGATCACCATCGACAGCCCCGACCGGGTCAATTTCGAGGGCAAGTTCATCGACGAATGGGACCGGGAGGTCACGCTGTGCCTGCGCCTGTTCCAGTCCTGCGAACCTTCGATCGCTCTGCGCAAAGAGGAAGAGTAGTTTCGTCGAACCGTAAGATGTACGGCAAGAAACCGCGGCACCGTCGCCCAAGAGGCGTACAATATCCGCCAGAAAAGGGACTGGCCGGATTTTCCTTTCCTCTGGCATAAGCCGAATGAAGACCGCCAACAGCGGCACACCGGCCATGCCATTGCGGGAGGAAGCCCAGATGTACGCCCAGCAGATCGTCGAATACGGCGCCCCCCTTCAGGGCCTGACCCACGACACGCCGCAGCCGACCGGAACGGAAGTCCTGATCCGGGTCTCGCATTGCGGCGTCTGCCATTCGGACGTTCACCTGCACGACGGCTATTTCGGCCTCGGCGGCGACAAGAAGCTCGACGTCACGAAGGGCCGTGAACTGCCCTTCACCCTCGGCCACGAGATCGAGGGGGAAGTCGTTGCCATGGGCCCGGAGGCCGCAGGGGTAAGCATCGGCCAGAAGGTCGTCGTCTACCCGTGGATCGGCTGCGACGAGTGCGGCACCTGCAAGAGCGGCCAGGAGAACTACTGCGCCAAGCCCCGCAACCTGGGTGTCCACAAGGACGGCGGCTTCGCCGATCACTGCCTGGTGCCGCACCCGCGCTTCCTCCTGGACTTCACCGGCATTCCGGAGGGGCTGGCGGCAACCTACATGTGCTCGGGACTGACCGCCTACGGCGCGCTCAACAAGCTGGAGGGCATCGGCGAGGACGCCCCTGTGGTGATCGTCGGCGCCGGCGGTGTCGGCATGATGGGTGTGCAGTTCTGCCAGGCGGTCTTCGGGGTCAAGCCGATCGTCGCCGACGTCAACCCGGCCGCCCGCGCCAAGGCGATGGAGATGGGGGCCGCGGCGGTCTACGACCCGGCGGAGGAGGGTGCTCTCAAGCAGCTGGTGAAGGACACCGGCGGCGGCGCCCAGGGGTCGATCGATTTCGTCGGCAACGAGAAGTCGCTCGCCTTCGCCCAGGGTGTGCTGCGCCGCGGCGGCAAGGCTGTTGTGGTCGGACTGTTCGGCGGCGAGTTCCGCCTGCCGATCCCGATGTTCCCGATGCGCGCAATCGCGGTCCAGGGCTCCTATGTCGGCTCGCTCCAGGAGACCAGGGACATGCTGGAGCTGGTCAAGAACGGCGCTGTGCAGCCGATCCCGATCGAGACCCGGGCGCTTGACGATGCCTCCAAGACACTCGACGATCTGCGCGAGGGTGCGATCGTCGGTCGGGTGGTGCTCAAGCCCTGATGGTCTTCAAACCCTGATGGTCTTCAAACCCTGATGGTCTTCAAACCCTGATGGTCTTCAAGCCCCGGCCGGCGCCAGGCCCGACGCGCTATCGGCCGAGGGTCCGCCATGCAATCGCCAATCGTTCCGGAAATCTGCTACCGCGACCCGTCGGCGATGGTCGACTGGCTCTGCCATGTCTTCGGCCTCGGCCGGCACCGCGTCATGACCAACGAAGCCGGCCACGTCTACCACGCCGAACTGACGCTCGGGTCGGGCATGGTCCTGATCAGCCCGGCCGAGGACGCAGGAGGGGATAGTCCCGACCCGGGCGGCACCGGCCATCCGGCGTTGAGCGTCTACATCGTCGCCGAGGATGTCGACGGTGCCTGCCGGCGGGCCCGCGAAGCCGGAGCCGAGATCCTGCGCGAACCGGTCGACCAGGACTATGGCGGGCGGGACTTCACCTGCCGGGATCCGGAGGGCATCGTCTGGAGCGTCGGCAGCTACGACCCCTGGACCGCCCCCTTGAACGTCGGAGGGTGCTTCAGGCTTGGACGGCAGGAGGCGACCGGGGCTTGCCCCGGCCGCGTCGGCTGAACGATCCCCTGCGTTTGTGATCAGAACGGCATGATGATGTCGAACAGCTGCTGACCGTACCGGGGCTGCTGGACGTCGGTGATCTGGCCCTTGCCGCCGTAGGCGATGCGCGCTTCGGCGATCTGGTCATACGGAATGGTGTTGTCGGACCGGATGTCTTCCGGCCGGATCACACCGGCGACGTAGAGGTCGCGCCGTTCGAAGTTCACCCGCACCTCCTGCCGGCCGACCAGCACCAGGTTCCCGTTGGGCAGCACCTGGGTGATGATCGCGGCCAGGCGAAGCTCGATTGTTTCCGCACGGTCGACCGTGCCAGATCCCGCCGAGGAGGAGTTGGATCCGAGCTCGACCAGGTTGTCGGCCTGCAGTTCGTCCGGCAGGAACTTCGGCAGCTGGGTCTCGTACCCCAGGAACGCCGGGATGTCGGCCCCTTCGGAATTGGTGCGGGTGCGTTCCGTCTCGTTCTCCAGCTCCGCGCGGTCGTCGATCTCGATCACCACGGTCAGGATGTCGCCGATGTCGCCGGCGCGCTGGTCCTTGAAGAACGACCGTCGGTTCGGGTCCCACAGCGAGTTGGGGTTGCCCCGGGTCGGCCGGGGGGCCGGCATGGGCAGGCTCACCGGCTGGTATTCCGGGCGCAACTGGGGGTTCTCGATCGCGGAGAGATCCGGCGGCTTGCCGATGTCGGCGATGCGGTCGGCGGCACCGCAGCCGGCGACGAGGGTCATGGCGGCGGCGGCAAGCGACAGCCGGGCTGCGCGGTCGAGTTGAAACAGAGTGGCGAACATCTTCTTGCCTCCCAACACGGCCCGGAGGACCGTTCACGGCGTCGACGGGTGCAGGGCCCCTGTCAGTTGATCGGACCGGCAGCCAGGCCGACGGAGACGACGCCCGCGTCGGTCACCTCGGCTGCGACAATCCGGCTAGAGGTATCGTTGGCGACCCGGATGACGTCGCCGATCGCCCCGTCCTCGAGGGCGCGGCCCTTGGCGGTCAGCGTCATGGTTCCGGTTTCCAGCACCATGGCGACCTGGGCACCGCGCTTGACCATCAACGGCTCGCGCAGGTCGCGCAGGCTGATCGGCTGGTCCGGACGGATCACGCGTCGCGGCTCCTGGCCGATCAGGGCCTCGATATCGCGGGCGTGATCGCGGTTCAGACGGTCCTCGCGCAGTTCCATCCAGGCGACGTCGCCGGCGGAGATGACCGACCCCGGGCGCAGCTGCTGGACCAGCACCGGCACCTCGATCTTGCGGGTCACACGGCCGGTGACGTTGAGCCGGACCTCATGGGCGGTACCTGCCGCGATCGCGACGGTCGCGGCCACCCGCATCGCCGCGCGGTCGAAATCGGCCGCCAGCACCGCGACCTGGTCGTGGACATGGGTCGGCAGCGCGACCGCCAGCGCCCGGTTGTCGAGGA
This sequence comes from uncultured Rhodospirillaceae bacterium, assembly GCA_964397055.1. Taxonomy (GTDB): domain Bacteria; phylum Pseudomonadota; class Alphaproteobacteria; order CAYNIS01; family CAYNIS01; genus CAYNIS01. The sequence goes on from CAYNIS010000017.1 coordinate 12,181, forward strand.
GGACCTCGATCGACCCGCGGTCGCCGGACAGCGCGCTGCCGCGCAGGTCGGACGCGATCGCCGCCGCGATCTCGGCACCGGCGATGGTCTTCGACGCGCGCTCGACGATCACCTGATCATACGCACTGCGCGCACTCCAGCCGATCCGGTGCGCGCGGGCCACCCGGGTCAGGCTGCGGGCATCGACGACCAGCCGGCCGCCCGGCTTCGGCGCCTGGCCGACCACGGCGTCGGCCTTGGCCGGGTCGAGCCCGGCGAACAGATGCCCCAGCCGGATCGCCGTGTCGTCCACGGTCACCGTTTCGCGCAGCGACACGCCGAGGCCGAGACCGCCGTTCGCTTCGATCAGGCCGGCGACCGTGCCCGGCTCCGGCCGGGTGAGGTCGGGCCGCGTCAGGCGCGGGCCGAGGTTCGACCGGTCCTGCGCCTGGGCGGACGGCGTGCCGGCGACCAAGGTCACGAGCGCGGCCGTGGCGAGGCCGGCGGTGACGAGGCTGCGGGCGATCCTGGCGAAGTTGGCGGTGCGGCGGGTCATGGCGGGTAAGGTCCTTGAGGCCCAAGTCTGGACGAACGGCCGATCAGCGCAGCTGCGTGATGGTGTTCATCATTTCGTCGGAGGCGCGGATCGTCTTCGAGTTCATCTCGTAGGCGCGCTGGGCGGTGATCAGGTTGGTGATCTCCTCCACGGCGTTGACGTTGGAGGTCTCGACCGCCCCCTGGAGCAGGTTGCCGAAGCCGGCCGTCGCCGGGTTGCCGGTGACGGCGGCACCGGAGGCCGGGGTCACCAGGAACAGGTTCTGCCCGATCGCTTCGAGACCGGCGTCGTTGGGGAAGTTGGCGAGCTGGATCTGGCCGGCGTTCACCGGGGCCTCCTGGCCGTCGATCTTGGCCAGCACCTCGCCGCTCTCGTTGATCGTGATGTCGACCGCATCGTCCGGAACGACGATGCCGGGCAGTACCCGATAGCCGTCGAGGGTGACGATCTCGCCCTCCGCGTTCAGCTGGAAGGAGCCGGTGCGGGTATAGGCGGTCTCCCCGGTCGGCAATTCGATCTGGAAGAAGCCCTCGCCCCGGATCGCCACGTCGAGCTCGTTGTCGGTGATCTGGAGAGCCCCCTGGTCGTGGATGCGGTAGACACCCGCGGCCCGGACGCCGGCGCCGATCTGGATGCCCGACGGCACGACCGTCCCGGCATCGGAAGAGGTCGAGCCCGGGCGGCGCACGTTCTCGTAGAGGAGGTCCTGGAACTCCGTGCGCTGGCGCTTGAAGCCGGTCGTGTTCATGTTGGCGATGTTGTTCGAGATGACCTCGACGTTGAGCTGCTGGGCCAGCATCCCGGTCGCGCCGATCGAAAGCGATTTCATGGCTTCTTGTCCCTGACGTGTCTGAATGGGGTCGGCGGCGGGCGGATCAGGCGACCCGCGCCAGCTTGTCGATGGCGCTCTGCTGCTTGTTGTGTTCCTGGCTGATGAAGCGCGCATTGGCCTCATAGGCCCGCTGCACCTCGATCATCTTCACGATCTCGGTGATGCCGTTGACGTTCGACTTCTCGACCGCGCCCTGCAGGACACGGGTGGTTTCCGGCACCGGGATCGGTTCGGCATCGGTCTCGTAAAGGCCGCCCCCGATCGCATCGTTGAACTGCGGGCGTTCGAACTGGACGATGCCGAGCCGCCCGATCGCGCCGTTCGGGGTCAGGACGTTGCCGCGCTCGTCGATCTCGACGCGGCCGGTGCCGGGCGGGATCACGATTGGCTGGCCGCCGTCGTTCAGGACCGGCAGGCCGTTGCGATCAACGAGCTGGTTGTCCGGGTTCATCATGAAACTGCCGGCCCGGCTGTAGAGGGGGCCGTTCGCCCCCTGAACCGTGAAGAACCCCTCGCCCTGCAGCGCCACGTCGAGCTCGTTGCCGGTGTATTCGAGGGCGCCTTGGGCGAAGTCGCGGAACGACCCGGCGTCCAGCGCCATCGAGAACGGCCCATGGCTTTCGGTGAACGGCGTGCCGGGATCGTCCGGTTCCTTGATGTACTCGGTGAACAGGACGCGCTGACCCTTGAAGGCCGTCGTGTTGATGTTGGCCAGGTTGTGGGCCACCACCGCCATCTCGCGGCGGAGACCGGTCTGGCGCGACAGCGCGACGTAGGTAGGGGTTTCCATGAGAGCGTGTCCCTCAGCAGCACGTAGGTCGATCGTCAACACCCTGGAAAGCAGACCCCGTGCCAATGCCGGATCCTGTCGATCCGGACTGGATTCCCCGCGGAAATCCCCATGTTTTCGGCCAGGGCTGGACGGGACCGGGCAGGAAGGGCGGGCCACCGGCGCCGTCGCTGCCGGGCACCCGGCAAGTCCTGCCGATCCATAAAATGCCGCCTGTCCGACGGCCCCCGCGGCGAACGGGCCGGATCGTGCCGGCGGCATCAGGCGCGCCGGTTGCATGGGGCGGCGTTGGTACCGACGGCTCGCGAAGGGCGGGACGGCGCGATCGTCGCGCCGCGCCGGTGCGATCGCGTATAGTGTCGCGTGATCGGACCGACGGGCATCCGATGCCACTGGAGCTTGGGAGCAAGGTTGTGAGCGAAGAGACGATCGACGACGGCGGTGAAGAGGGCGGCTCCAAGACCGGCGGCAAGGGCCTCCTCCTCTTCATCCTGTTGCCCGTGCTGCTGCTCGGCGGCGGGGCGGCGGCAGCCTGGTACCTCGGCTACTTCGGCAGCCCGTCCCCCGAGGAGGAGATGGCGGAAGGCGAAGCCGGCGAGGGGGAGGGCGAAGAAGCGGAGATGGATGACGGTCCCGGTCACTTCTTCAAGATGCCGGAGATGCTGGTCAATCTTTCCGCCGGCGGACGCCAGCCGCGCTACCTCAAGATCACGATCACCCTCGAAATCCCGTCCGAGAAGCAGGCGCCCGAGGTGGAGGCGGTCCAGGCCCGGCTGGAGGACACCTTCCAGACCTATCTGCGCGAGCTTCGCCCGGAGGATCTGTCAGGCTCCGCCGGTCTCTACCGCATGAAGCAGGAACTGCACGCCCGGGTGAACACGATCCTGCCGGTAAAGGTGCGCGACGTTCTGTTCAGCGAAGTCTTGATCCAGTAAGGTAAAACCGAAGTATCAGGCGAAAAACGTTCGGGCGCCGCCGTTGACGCGGAGGGTACGAATGCTGCCGCCCCGGCGATCAAAGTCGAGCCACAGGTGACGCGATGACGAACGTCGACGACGACGAGGAGATGAGCGAAGAGGAACGCCGTGCCGCCGAAGAATGGGAGGCCATGGCGAACCAGGAGGGCGAAGGCGAGGACGAGGAAGGCGGTGCCGCACGCATCCTGAGCCAGGACGAGATCGACAGCCTGCTCGGGTTTGACGAAAGCGGACTGGATGACGATGCCAACGCCGGCGTCATGGCGCTGGTCAACTCCGCCCTCGTCTCCTACGAACGCCTGCCGATGCTGGACGTGGTCTTCGACCGCCTCGTCCGCATGCTGTCGACCAGTTTGCGCAACCTGACCTCCGACAACGTCGAAGCCAGCCTCGACCACATCACCAGCGTCCGCTTCGGCGACTATCTGAACTCGATCCCCCTGCCCGCCATGCTCTCCGTCTTCAAGGCGGAGGAGTGGGACAACAGCGGCCTGATGGTGGTCGACAGCGCGCTCATCTACTCCATCGTCGACGTCCTCCTCGGCGGCCGACGTGGCACGGCGGCCATGCGGATCGAGGGCCGGCCCTACACCACGATCGAACGCAACCTGGTCGAGCGCATGGTCCATGTGCTGCTGAGCGACCTGTCCGCCTCCTTCGACCCCCTGTCCCCGGTCACCTTCCGCTTCGACCGGCTGGAGACCAACCCGCGCTTCGCGGCCATCGCGCGGCCCGCCAACGCCGCCGTCCTGGTCAAGATCCGCATCGACATGGAAGACCGCGGCGGCCGCCTCGAACTGCTCATCCCCTATGCGACGCTGGAGCCGGTGCGCGAGCTCCTCCTCCAGATGTTCATGGGTGAGAAGTTCGGCCGGGATTCGATCTGGGAAGGCCACCTGTCGAACGAGCTCTACATGACCGACGTCGAGCTGAGCGCGGTCCTGGGGGAGGTCACGGCGACCCTCCAGGACGTGCTCGACTGGCGGGTCGGCACCCAGATCATGTTCAACACGACGCCGGAGAGCCTGATCGAAATGCGCTGCGGCGACCGCTCCCTCTATGTCGGCCGGATGGGCCGCAAGTCTGGGCACATCGCCGTGCGCGTCGAGGGCGACCTGATGACCCCGGAGGAGTGAGCGGCACCGGCATGGCATCAGATCGGCGTCGAACGCATGACTGTTGGTTCAAATCTTGCTCATCTAAAGTTCAGGGCGCCACGGCGCCCAACGCGGAAGGACCCGACCTCTTGGACAGCCTCGGCTTCTGGCTCGATGTCATGATCGTGCTGCTTTTGATCCCCACCCTCTCCTATGCGGTGGCGCTCAATCGCAGCCTGACCCGCTTCCGGGAGGGCCGGGAGGAACTGGACGGCCTGGTGAAACGCCTGGGCGAGTCGATCGGCCGTGCGGAGACGTCGATCCGCGCGTTGAAGGGAACATCGGCGGAGGCGGGCGACGAGCTCGCCGTCGAGGTCAAGAAGGCACGCGATCTGTTGGACGAGATGACGATCATCACGGAAGCCGCGAACGGCATCGCCGACCGCCTGGAACGGGCGGCAACCGGCGCCCGCCGCGCCAGCGAAGCGGCCGAAGCACAGGTCGCCCAGCAGGCGCAGCCGGCAACCAACGGCCGCGCGCCGCTGAAGGCCGTGCCGAAGGCGGGGCAGCCTCCGCGGACAGCGCCGCCGCCCCGCGAAGAGCCGGAAGAAGCCGCAGCACCGCGACGGGCCGCCGCCGTCGGCCGGTCCCGCGCGGAACGGGAACTGGCGGAGAAGCTGGAAAGCCTCAACAGGGGTGATTCATGATGAAGATCAATGTCGTACGGCTTCTGCCGCTGACCATCCTGGTCGCGGCCGCGGTTCTGACACTGCGGATCAGCGATCTCGCGGTTGCGGTCGTGACCGGGGGGACCGTGCCGGTTCAGCTGTCGGTGGCGATCGCCCAGGACACGGCAGGCCAGGATGGCGCGGACAGCGACGCGGCCGGTTCCGGCGACCCGTCGACGGCTGAGGCCGACGCCGCAGCACCGCCGGCCGTGCCCGCGTCCGGCCAGGAAGCCGAACTGCTGCGCCAGCTTCGCGCCCGCCGCCAGGAGCTTGACCAGCGGGCCGCC